>DATAAG010000347.1:0-18246 GCA_036260235.1 Longimicrobium sp. | reverse complement strand
GGGGAGTGGGCGCCTGCGCATCCGCCCACCCGCCGGAGAGCAGCGCCGCCGCCATCAGCCCGACGCCCGCAAGCGGCCCCCGCACCCGCCACCATCGATCGCTCCGCATCGTTCCATTCCTCCGGTTCCGCCGGGACCGGCGCCGTGCCGCCCGACGCAGCAAAGCTACCGCGCGGGGCCCTGCGCCCGGTCCGGATGCAGCGGATTTCGTGTGGGGAAGTGCTGGATGCCGGCGCCTGCCGGGACCTGTGCGCCGCAGGAGGAGGAACGGTGTCTCAGAACGAGTGCAGCACGGCCCCAAGTGGGCGGATTGGGCGCGCCGCGAATGTTTACATCACGGCCGTGTACCTCGACTGACCAGCAACGGCGCGAAAGGCCGACGCGGGTTGCAAGCTGCGGACCGTCGGAAAAGGTGGGGGTGCCGTGCAGAAAAGGTCCGATATCAGGGATCTAAATGACACCACCCGACCCGCGTCGCCCTGATAGGTTTAGCGGCCCTAATGGACCGACCCCGCGTCCGCCCCGACGGAGCGGGTCCTGGACAGGTACGCGGTGCCCTCGCTTCGGGGCACCGCGCAGACAATCCGTTACGCAAACTGGAGGCGCGATGTCAGCTCTGACGGCCGAGGCGGAAGCGACCGCGGCGCCACTCCCCGGCGGAATCCGGGTGGCCGCCGCCACCGACCTGGAAGAGATGGGGCGGCGCGCCGTGGAGGCGTCTCGCGCCCTCTGCCTGGCCACGGGGCGCGCCCGCGACGCCGCGCTCGCCGAGATCGCCGACGAGCTGGAGCGGAGCGCCGCCGAGATCGAGGAGGCCAACGCCGCCGACGTGGAGAAGGCCCGCGCCGCGGGGCTGCCGCCGGCGCTGCTGGAGCGCCTGCGCCTTTCCGCGGAGCGCATCGCCGGGATGGTGGAAGGGGTGCGCCGGCTGGTCCGGCTCCCCGATCCCGTCGGGCAGCGCGAGGACGAGCAGGTGCTCCCCAGCGGGCTGCGCATCGCCCGGCAGCGGGTGCCGTTCGGCGTGGTGGGGATGATCTACGAGGCGCGCCCGGAGGTGACGGTGGAGGCCGCGACCATCTGCCTGAAGTCCGGCAACGCCGCCCTGCTGCGCGGCGGCACCGAGTGCCGCGGCACCAACGAGACGCTCACCCGCATCGTCCGCGGCGCGCTGGCAGGCTGCGGGCTGCCGGAGGACGCGGTGCAGTCCATCCTGGACCCGGACCGCGCCCTGGTGCGGCAGATGGTGAAGCTGGACCGCTACATCGACGTGCTGATCCCCCGCGGGGGCGCCGCGCTGAACGCGTTCTGCCGGCAGCACGCCACCATGCCCGCCATCACCGGCGGCGGGGGCGTGTGCCACCTGTACGTGGACCGCTCCGCCGACCAGGACGCCGCCGTCCCCATCGTCATCGGCGACAAGGTGAAGCAGCCGACGGCGTGCAACACCCTGGAGACGCTGCTGGTCGACCGCCCCATCGCCGGGGAGTTCCTGCCGAAGATGGCGGCCGCGCTGCACGCGGAGGGGGTGGAGCTGCGGGTGGACGAGGACGCGCTCGCGACGCTGTCGGCCGCGGGGGTGGAGGGCGACTGGATCGTCCCCGCGCGCCCCAGCGACTTCGGGACGGAGTTCATGGCGAAGATCCTCTCCGTCCGGGTGGTGGACGGGGTGCGCGACGCGGTGGAGCACATCCGCCGCCACGGCACCGGGCACACCGAGGGCGTGCTGGCCGAGGACCCCGCGGTGCGCGACCTCTTCCTGCGCGCGGTGGATGCGGCTGCCGTCGTCACCAACGCATCGCTGCGCTTCCACGACGCCTGGCAGCTGCAGCTGGGGGCGGAGATCGCCATCAGCACGCAGAAGCTGCACGTCCGCGGCCCCGTTCCCCCCGCCGGCCTGACCACGCACCGCTGGGTGGTGGAGGGCGAAGGGCACGTCCGCGCATGAGCACCCTCGACTTCATCGACGCCCCCGCCGCGGCGGGGTGGACGCGCACGCGCCCCCTCTCCTGGGAGCGGGTGGACAGCGCGCTGCTGGACTGCATCGACGACAACCTGGCCGTGCTGCTGGGCCACGCGGGGGTGGAGGACGTGCGCACCCCGTTCGCCTGCCAGTGGCACTTCGCGTTCGACCCGGACGGCGCGCGGCCGCTGCGGCTGGCGCGGACGCCGGCGGAGGAGCTGATCGCCCGCCACTCCGGCGCGCGGATCGTCACCGGGACGCTGGACGCGCGGCCGCTGGCGGAGACCTGCGCCGCGCACGCGGCCGCGGGGACGCCCCTCCTCCTCTTCGGCGACGCGTTCCTGATGCCGTGGCTGCCGTACTTCGCCCGCGAGCACATGGAGCACTCGTTCATCGTGGACGGCGTGAGCGACGACGGCCTCTTCGTCCACGTCGTCGACGCCTACGCGAACAGGACGGCGTGGGGCGAGGCGGCGCCGGTGCAGACGGAGCTGCACGTGCTGGGGCTGGAGCGGATGATCCGTGACCTGGAGTCCGCCCACGCGAGGACCTGGCGGACCGTGGAGCCGGCGGAGGCGCAGTCGCCGTGGGACGTGCCGGCGCTGCTGCGCGAGAACGCGGCGGCGATCCTCCAGGCTGTGGGCGAGGAGCGGCAGATCGAGCGCTTCAGCCGCCACTACGCGGGGCGCGCGAACGACGCGGGGGCGCTGGGGCCGTTCGTCCTGGCCTGCTGGCTGGCCGCCCGCGCCCGCGCGCTGCACGGGCTCTGGCTGGCGGACGTGGCGCGGGAGCACCCGCACCTCCTCCCGGAGGAGGTCGCGCGGCAGTACGCGGAGGAGGTGGCGGCGCCGTGGCAGCGCGCCAGCGAGTTCGCCTACGTGATGCTGCGCCGGGTGAGCCAGGGGAAGGCGGCGCCGGACGTGTGCTTCCGCATCCTCGAGCAGACGGTGGCGCCCGGCGAGGTGCGCTGCGCCCAGGCCGTCCAGGCCGCGCCGGGCGTTCGCGGCTGAAGAAAGATGATCAACCCACAGGGAGGCAGCATGCAGATCCAGGAGGGCTTCTTCCGTTCCGCCGCGCGCACGCCGGACGCGCTCGCCTTCTCCTTCGAGGGGCGCCAGGTGACGTACGCCCAGGCGGCGGAGCGGGTGGAGCGGCTGGCCGGCAGCCTGGCGGACCAGCTCCCGTCCGGGGCGCGCGTGGCCATCAACGCCTCCAAGAGCATCGACGCCATCATCGCCATGCTGGCGTGCCTGCGGGCCGGGCTCACCTACGTCCCCATCGACCCCGCCGCGCCGATCCGGCGCCGCCGCTTCATCGTGGACGACTGCGGCGCCCGCGCGCTCATCCTGGACGCGCGGACGCAGCGGGACTGGGACGCGGAGGAGGACCTTCCCGCCTCGCTGGAGCTGGTGATCTGCCCGGAGCCGCGGCAGCGCCCGGGGATCACCGCGCTCACCGCGGACGCGCTGGCCGCCGCCGGCCGCCCGGTGCGCCGCATCGTGGGCGACCAGAACCTGGCGTACATCCTCTACACCTCCGGCTCCACCGGCGAGCCCAAGGGGGTGATGATCACCCACCGCAACGCCGCCGCGTTCGTGGACTGGGCGGCCGCCGCCTTCGGCCTGGGGCCGGGCGACCGGGTGGCGGTGCACGCGCCGCTGCACTTCGACCTGCCGGTGCTGGACGTCTACGCCTCGCTGGCGACGGGCGCCACGGTGTGCCCCGTGGGCGAGCGGACGGTGCTCTTCCCGGAGGCGCTGCTCCGCTTCCTGCGCGACGAGCGCATCACCGTCATCTACGCCGTCCCCTCCGCGCTCACGGCGCTGGTGAACCGCAGCACCCTCACGGCGGGCGGGCTTCCCGACCTGCGCCTGGTGCTGTACGCGGGCGAGGAGTTCCATCCCCAGCCGCTGGCCCGGCTGATGGAGCGGCTGCCGGACGCCGCCGTCTACAACCTCTACGGGCCCATCGAGACCAACGTGGTCACCTGCTACCCCGTGGAGGCGGCGGACCTGCAGCGCCCCCGCATTCCCGTGGGCCGCCCCGTGGCCTCCGCGCGCATCCTGCTGCTGGACGGCGACCGCGTCGTCGATCGGCCGGGCGAGGAAGGGGAGATCTGCGTCCACGGCCCCAGCGTCTCTCCCGGCTACCTGAACCGGCCGGACCGCACCGCCGCCTCGCGCTTCCGGGTGGAGCACGACGGGACGATCTACGAGGGCTACCGCACCGGCGACTACGGGCGGTGGGACGAGCAGGGCGTGCTCCACTTCCTGGGCCGGCGCGATGCGCTGGTGAAGACGCGCGGCTTCCGCGTGGAGCTGGGCGAGATCGAGGCGACGCTGCTGAACCACCCCGCGGTGGCCGAGGCGGCCGTCATCGCCACGCCGCACCCCGAGTACACCAACCTGCTGAGCGCCTTCGTGGTGCCGCACGCGGGCGTGCCGGTGGACGAGTCCACGCTCCTGGATTGGTGCCGGGAGACGCTGCCGGCCTACATGGTCCCCGCGGAGCTCTCCATCCGCGAGGAGATGCCGCACACCAGCACCGGTAAGATCGCGCGCCGCGAGCTGGCCGCGCAGCCGGCGTGAGGGGGGAGCCGATGACGGAGCTGATGCTGGCCGTGCTGGAGACCCTGCGCGCCGTGCTTCCCCCCAGCGCCGGGCCGCTGGACGAGGATACGCAGCTGTACGACCGCCCCGGCTTCGACTCGCTGGCCGTGGCCGGCGTGCTGGAGCGGCTGGAGGACCGGCTGGGGATGGAGATGGACCCCGGGCTGATTTTGCCGGAGACGTTCGAGACGCCCAGGACGATCGCGGAGGCGCTGGAGCGGAGCGGGGCGCTGGTCAGGGAATAGGGAATAGGGAATAGGGAATAGCCGGCGACGGCGGAGGTTACAGGGGACAGGTTACAGGTGACAGGGGACAGGTTACAGCCTGCCCGTCCCCACCGCCGTTTGCCGTATGGTGTCCGCGAAGGCGGACAGTGTGTTGTCGTTGCGGCGATTTCAATCGCTGGGGCGCGGGGCAGGCTGGATGCCGCCGATCCCCCGCCCTCGTCGTCGCCCGGAGTCCGCGAAGGCGGACTTCGCGAAGTTCCAGCGGCGAATCCATTCGCTCCTGGAGGCGGGCTGCACGATGCCCGATCGGTCCGCACCGGTATCGGGACGCGGCGGCAGGATGGCTGATCCGCCTTCGGCGGATGGGCATTCGTTGGTGTGACGAAGAACTGGGAACCGCGCGCGAGGCATCCGCGGCGGGCGCTACACACCCGGAGAAGAACGCATGGCCCTGCTGGTTCACGATTTCCTGGACGAGGCCGCCGCCCGCCTTCCCGAGAAGGTGGCGGTGCGCAGCGACGACGGCTCCGTCTCGTACCGCGAGCTGGCGGAGCGCAGCCGCCGCGTGGCCGCCTGGCTGCACGGCCGCGGCGTGCGCCGCGGCGACCGCATGCTCCTGCTCCTTCCCAACGGCATCCCCGCCGTGGTGGCGCTCTTCGCGGCGTCCCGCATCGGCGCGCTGTTCGTCATCGTCAACCCCGCCGTCAAGCCCTTCCACCTGCGCCACATCCTGGCCGACGCCGAGCCCGCGCTCATCGTCGCCGGGGAGCGCCCGGAGGGCGACGTGGACCTGGACGCGCACGCGCCGGTCCTCCGGCTGGGGGAGCAGTGGGAGGAGGCGCAGGCGTTCCGCGGCGAGGCGCCGGCGTTCCCCGGCATCTCCAGCGACCCGGTCTGCCTGATCTACACCTCCGGCAGCACCGGAAAGCCCAAGGCCGTCGTCAGCGCGCACCGCAACGTGGTGGCCGCCACCCGCGGCATCCAGGCGTGCCTCAAGATGCGGGAGTCCGACGTGGTGGGGACCTTCCTTCCCCTCTCCTTCGACGTCGGCCTGTACCAGCTCTTCCTCTCCTTCCAGGTGGGCGCCACGGTGGCGCTGGGGCACGAGGGGCACGTGGGGCCGCTGCTGCTCAAGAAGATCCAGGAGTGGCAGGTCACCGGGCTTCCCGGCGTCCCCAACCTGGCGCACATGCTCATCCGCATGAGCCGGCGTGCGGGCGGAAAGCTCCCCCCGCTGCGCTACGTCACCAACACCGGCGCGCACCTGCCGCGGGCGTACATCGAGGAGATCCGCGAGCTGTACCCGCAGTGCCAGGTCTTCGTGATGTTCGGCCTCACCGAGTGCAAGCGGGTGTCGATCCTGGACCCGGCCGAGTACGAGCGCAAGCGCGACTCCGTCGGCCGGCCGCTCCCCGACACCGAGTGCGTGATCATCGACGCCGACGGGAATCCCGTCCCGCCGGGCGTCCCGGGCGAACTGGTGGTACGGGGGCCGCACGTGATGCTGGGCTACTGGCGCGCGCCGGAGCTCACCGCGAAGCGCTACCGCCCCTTCGGCCCGGGGATGGAGATCGCCCTGTACACCGGCGACACGTGCAGCCTGGACGAGGAAGGCTACCTCTACTTCCACGGCCGGTCGGACGACATCTACAAGCAGCGCGGCTACCGGGTGAGCGCGCTGGAGGTGGAGGCCGCCGCCTGCGACGTCCCCGGCGTGCAGCAGGCCGCCCTCATCCCGCCCTCGGAGCGGCACGGCGCCACGCTCTTCGCCGTGACGGACCTCACCAGCCAGCAGGTGCTGGCCGCCCTGCAGGAGCGGCTGGAGGAGTACAAGCTGCCGGCGCAGATCATCACGCTGGAGACGCTGCCGCTGATGCCCAACGGCAAGACCGACCGCACGCGCCTGCGCGCCACGCTGGACGAGGCGGCCACGGCATGAACGCGCGCGAGCTGCTGGGCGAGTACGGAAGCCCGGCCTACGTCTACGACCTGGGCGAGGTGCGCACCTCGCTGGAGATGCTGCGCGGCGCGCTGCCGCGCGGGAGCGTCGTCTACTACTCGCTGAAGGCCAACCCGCACCCCGCGCTGGTGCGCGAGCTGGTGCGCCTGGGCTGCCGGGCGGAGGTCTGCTCCCCCGGCGAGCTGGCCACGTCGCTCTCCGCCGGCGCGCAGCCGGGGGACGTCCTCTACACCGGCCCGGGAAAGAGCCGGGCGGAGGTGCGCAACGCCCTGTCGCGCGGCGTCACCCACTTCTCCGTCGATTCCGCGGACGACGTGGCGAAGGTGGCGGAGCTGGCGGAGGAGGCGGGGGTGCGGGTCGACCTGCTGCTGCGCATCAACCCCGACCGCCCCGTCCCCGGCCTGGGGCTGACGATGTGCGGCGGGCCCTCGCAGTTCGGCGCGGACGCGGCCACGGTGCTCGGCGACCCGCAGGCGTTCCGCGGGACCCCGTGGGCGCGCGTCACCGGGTGCCACGTCTACATGGGCACCAACATCACCGAGACGGAGACGCTGCTGGCCACCTTCCGCACCGCGCTGGAGCTGGCGGTGGAGGTGTGCGCCGCGGTGGGCGTGGAGCCGGAGATCGTGGACCTGGGTGGCGGCTTCGGCCACCCCTTCGCCCACCCCGGCCCGCGCCACGACTTCGCCGCGCTGCGCGAGCCGCTGGAGGCGCTGCTGGACGAGCGGCTCCCCGGCTGGCGCCAGGGGCGGACGAAGGTGGCGTTCGAGTCCGGCCGCTACCTGGTGGCCGCCAGCGGCTCGCTGCTGGCCACGGTGGAGGACGTGAAGACCAGCAAGGACCGCCCGTTCGTGGTGCTGGACACCGGCATCCACCACCTGGGCGGCATGTCCGGCCTGCGCCGGGTGCCCAGCGTGGCCGCGGGGGCGCTGGCGGAGGAGGAAACGGGGGAGACGCTGGACCGGGCGACGCTCGTCGGCCCCCTGTGCACGCCGCTGGACTACCTGGCGCGCGAGACGGAGCTGCCGGCCGTGCGGCGCGGCGACGCGGTGCGCATCCCCAACGTGGGCGCGTACGGCCTGACCGCCAGCCTGGTGGCCTTCCTGAGCCGGGATCCCCCGGTGGAGATCGTGGTCGACGGCGGCGAGGTGGTGGACGCCACTCGCCTGTGCATTGCCCGGCACGCCGCGGAGCGGCGGCACTCCCACAGCCCAAGGAGCATTTTCGCATGACGGAGCTCAGCATCAGCGTGGCCGGCGCCACCACCCCCGATCCCGCCTTCGTGGCCCTGGTCCGCCGCCACCTCAAGTACCTGGACCCCGCGGCCGAGCTGGACCCGGACCAGGAGCTCAAGCCCCTGGGGCTGGACTCCATGGCCGGCGTGGACCTGCTGCTGGACCTGGAGGACGAGTTTGGCGTGGTGCTGCCGGACCGCTACCTCACCCAGGAGACCTTCTCCACCGTCCGCTCCCTCTGGACGGTGATGGACCTGCTGACGCGCGGCGCGGGAGAGCCGGTATGAGCACGGTGGAAGAAGCCGTCGCCATCCCCCTGGCGCAGCGGCTGGAGCCGGTGGCGCTGGCCCAGCGGCTGGTCCCCGTGCTGGCGGCCAACTCGGTGGAGGTGGACGAGGAGGCGCAGTTCCCCGTGGCCTCGCTGGCCGAGCTGCGCCGCAGCGGGCTGATGGGGCTGCTGGTGCCCCGCGAGTACGGCGGCTTCGGCGCCAGCACGCGCACGATGGCGCAGGTGGCGCAGGTGCTGGCCGCCGGCTGCCCCTCCACCGCCATGATCTGGGCCATGCACTGCCAGCAGGTGGCGGTGCTGGCGGACCACGCGCCCGAGGACATCAAGCGCGACGTCCTTCCCCGCATCGCTGCGGGCGAGGTCTTCGTCGCGTCCGTGACGACGGAGCGGGGGAAGGGCGGGCACCTGCAGACCTCCTACTCGCCCCTTCGCTACGAGGGTGACGAGGCCATCGTGCACCGCGAGGCGCCGGTGGTCACCGGCGGCGCGTACGGCGACGGCTTTTTGATCACCATGTGCCGCGACGAGCAGTCGCCCCCCAGCGAGGTCGTCCTCGTCTGGGCCGACCGGCCGCAGCTGGAGGTGAAGGTGCGCTCCGGGTGGAACCCGCTGGGGATGCGGGGGACGCACAGCGTGGGCGCCACCATCACCGGCCGCGTGCCGCGCTCGCAGATCATCGATCCGCCGGGCGGCTTCATCCAGGTGGCGGTGAGCAGCATGGTGCCGGTGGGGCACATCGCCTGGGCGGCGTGCTGGACGGGGGCCGCGGCCAGTGCCTTCCGCCAGGCGGTGGCGCTGCTGCGCGATCCCGTCAAGCGCAAGGGCTACGACCTGCAGAGCGACCTGTTCCTGGAGCGGCTGGCCCAGGCCCGCCTCTCCCTGGACACGCTGAGCGCGTACCTGAACGCCTCCATCGACGAGTACGAGGAGATGCGGCGGCTGCACGCGCCCGACGACCCCGCGTTCGCCGCGCCCGCGTGGAACATCCACATCAACTCCCTCAAGCTCTTCGCCTCGGAAACGGCGTTCAAGGTGATCGACCAGCTGATCCACGTGCTGGGACTGCGCTTCGGCTACCTGAGGAACGACAGCACCACGCTGGAGCGCCTGTTCCGCGACCTGCGCTCCGCCAGCCTGATGTACGCGAACGACCGGCTGCTGGTGGCGAACGGCAAGCTGGCGCTGCTGGATACCGAGGTGACGCTGCTGTGAGGGTGATGGAGTGATGGAGTGATGGAGTGATGGAGTGATGGCGGGGAGGCAGAGTTCGGTGCACGGGGCCACGCCCCCTCCGGCTCGCCTGGGCTCGCCACCTCCCCCCAAAACCCTGGGGGAGGTTGAAGAGGACCGGATCCTCGGCCCTGGCTGACCGGCGGCGCGAGCGGGCTGGCCTCACGACGGGAACTCGCACCCGCAGTCCGCGAAGGCGGACTTCGCGCCTTTCCAGCGGCGAATTCATTCGCTCCTGGGAATGCGGCGCGATCGAAGTTCTCCCCCTCTCCCGCGGAGCGGGGGAGGGGGCCGGGGGGAGGGGGCCCTCGCGGACGCAGTGAGATGTTGATCGAAGCGCGCCGATCTGTCCGCCCATCCAACCTCCCCCAGGGGTTTTTGGGGGAGGTGGGCGAGTAATGCGAGCCCGGAGGGGGCGAGCCCGGAGGGGGCGTCGGCCGGAGCGCACCTGAGTGACGGGAGAAAGGAACCAGCGTGATGTTCGGCTCGGAGACGGAGTACCGCCAGGCGCTGCGGGAGCACCTCAAGCGCGAGGTGTACCCGCGCGCCCACCGCATCGAGAGCGGCGGCGCCTTTCCGCACGACCTGGTGCGCGGGCTGGGCGCGGCGGGGTTCTTCGCGCCCTGCCTGCGCCACGACGCGCCGTCCTCGCAGGTGCCGCTGGAGGTGGGCTTCTTCCGCGTCCTCATCGAGGAGCTGGCGAAGACCGGGTGCTTCGGCCTCACCCTCAGCGTGTCGATGCACGTGGGCGTCTTCACCCCCCTCGTGGCGCGGCTGGCGCACCCGGCGCAGCGCGACGCGCTGGTGGTCCGCGCCGTCGCGGGCGAGATCCTGGGGACGCTGGCCGCCACGGAGCTGGAGAGCGCCGGGTCCGACCTGATGGGGATGCAGACGGCCGCGGAGTTCCGCGACGGCGGCATCGGCCTCACCGGCTCCAAGCACTACATCACCAACGCCGCCGTGGCCGACTACGCCGTCGTCTTCGCGCGGTGGAGGGCGGGGCGCCACTTCACCAACTTCTGCGCCCTGCTGGTGCCCCTGGAGGCGCCGGGCGTGGAGCGCGCCCGTATCCCCATGGCGGTGATGACCTCCGCCGCCGTCAGCCGCATGCGCTTCGACGGGGTGGAGCTGCCGCCCACCGCGCTGCTGGGGCGCAAGGAGCTGGGGATCCGCTACTTCCTGGAGCACATCGCCTTCGAGCGGCTTTCCGGCGGCATCTGGGCCGTGGCCGCCGCCGAGCAGTGCCTGGAGGAGGCGCAGCGCCACGCCCACGCCCGCGTGGTCGGCGAGGAGACGCTGTGGGAGCGCGGCTCCGTGCGCCACCGCGTGGCCGAGGCCGTGGTGCAGGTGACGCTGCTGCGCGGCCTCGTCGACCGGGTGGTGGAGGGCGCCCGCCGCACCGGCACCCTGGACCCGCTGGAGTCCGCCGTCATGAAGGCCTCGCTGGGGCCGTGCATGGAGTCCGTCATCGGCCGCTGCCTGCAGCTGCAGGGCGCCCGCGGGCTGGAGGCGGACAGTCTGCTGCTGCGCCTGCTGAACGACTTCCGCGTCTTCGGCGTGGCGGGCGGCAGCACCGAGACCATGCTGGACGTGATCGCCGAGCAGTGGGCCCAGCGCGCCGCGCACGCCGCGCCGCCCCCCGTCCCGCTCTTCGTCCCCCCGGCGGGCGCCGAGCCGGAACCCCGTGCCGAGCCCCGGCCCGCGGCCGACGCCGCGGCCGTCGCCATCGCCTGACCCCGCGCCACCGAAAGGACCTGAAAGACCATGCTGCCAGACCGTGACACCGTGGCCGAAGCCGTCAAGCGCGTCCTCGTCGTCGAGGCCCGGGTGAACGTGCCGCCCCAGGAGCTGCGCGACGACGAGCCGCTGAACGGCGACCTGCTGCGCATCAACTCCCTGGCGTTCGTGGGCCTCATCATCTCCCTGGAAGAGGCGCTGGACGCCACCTTCGAGGACGCGCTGTTCATGAACAACGAGTTCCGCACCGTGGGCGACCTGGTGGACGTGCTGCACGGCGAGATCGCCGGCGCCGCGGGGGCCGCGTGACCCCCGCCGTCCTGGCCGCCCCCGAGGCGGTCGCCTCCGACGCCGCGGGGGTGGAGATCCCCACGCACTGGTACAACCTGCTGGCGGACCTCCCCTTCCCGATCCCGCCGGACCTGCCGCCCCGCGAGCGGGCCGGCGGCGGCGCCGCGTTCCGGCCGCAGGTGCCGCTGGAGCTGGTGCGGCAGAGCCTGAGCAAGCAGCCCCTGGTCGTCATCCCCGAGCCGATCCGCGAGCTGTACGCCCTCTGGCGCCCCACGCCCCTGCGCCGCGCCGCGCGGCTGGAGGCGGCGCTGGGGACCCCGGCCCGCATCTACTACAAGTACGAGGGCGTCAACGTCAGCGGCAGCCACAAGCTCAACACCGCCGTGGCGCAGGCCTACTACTACCAGCGCGCGGGGGTCAAGCGGCTGACGACCGGCACCGGGGCGGGGCAGTGGGGAACGGCGCTGGCCGTGGCCTGCCACCTCTTCGGCCTGGAGTGCAAGGTCTACATGGTGGGCACCAGCTACCGGCAGAAGCCCTACCGCAAGGTGGCCATGCAGATGTTCGGCGCCCAGGTGGCCAGCAGCCCCAGCCCGCAGACGCAGGCCGGGCGCGAGCTGCTGGCCCGCGACCCCGACGGGCACGGCAACCTGGCGCTGGCCATCGCCGAGGCGCTGGAAGAGGCGCTGTCGCGCGACGACACCCGCTTCTGCATCGGCAGCGGCGAGCCGTACTCCATCCTCCACCAGACGGTGATGGGCGAGGAGGCGCGCCAGCAGCTGGCGGCGCTGGGCGAGCAGCCGGACGTGGTGCTGGGGAGCCTGGGCGCGGGAAGCAACTTCGGCGGCATCGCCTTCCCCTTCCTGCGCGGCAACCTGGCGGGGGAGTCGAGCGTGCGCTGCGTGAGCGTGGAGCCGGCGGCGTGCCCCAAGCTCACCCGTGGCGTCTACGCGTACGACTACACCGACAGCAGCGGCATCACCCCGCTGGAGAAGATGTACACGCTGGGCCACTCCTTCGCGCCCACCGACATCCACGCCGGCGGGCTGCGCTACCACGCCTGCAGCAAGCTGATCAGCGCGCTGCGCCACCACGACCTCATCGAGGCCGTCGCGTACCAGCAGACGGAGGTGTTCCGCAGCGGCCTGCTCTTCGGGCAGACGGAGGGAATCGTCCCCGCGCCGGAGAGCGCGCACGCGGTGCACGGCGCCGTGGTGGAGGCGCTGCGGGCGAAGGAGGAGGGCACCAGCCCCGCCATCCTGATCTGCCTGAGCGGCCACGGCTACTTCGACATGTCCGCCTACGAGGCGTTCATGGACGGCCGGCTCAAGGACGTGCAGGTCACGGACGAGGAGATCGCCCGGTCGCTGGCGGAGCTGCCGGTGGTGGACGAATAGAAGTGCGTGAGTGCGTCAGTGCGTGAGTGCGTGAGTGGGAAACCCGCCGCCCGTCGGTGTCCGCGAAGGCGGACAGTGCGTCGTTGTTGCGGCGATTTCAATCGCTGCCGGCGGTGACCGAGGGCTCCTGAGATGACGACCGTCACGGCCCTCCCCCTCTCCGCACGCAGTTTGTGCGGGGAGGGGGTCGGGGGGAGGGGGCCCGGGGTGGCGTGCCTGGCGGTGCGCTGCGGGGCGGAGCTGGAGACGATGGACCTCCGTCCCCTCCTTCCCTTGCTGGGGGCGGAGGAGCGGGCGCGGCTGGAGGCGATGACCACGCCCCAGCGGCGGGCGGAGTTCGCGCTGGCGCGGTCGCTGGTGCGGCGGGTCCTGGGCGGGGTGCTGGGGCGGCCGCCGCCGGAGCTGCGCATCCGCGTCACCTCGCGCGGCAAGCCGTACCTGGACCCGCCGGCGGGGGAGCGGCGGGTCTTCTTCAGCCTGTCGCACACGGACGGGTGGATGCTTCTGGCGGTCTCGCGGCACGCCCCGGTGGGCGCGGACGTGGAGCGGATCGCGGAGTACCCGGCCCGCATCGCCCGGCGCTTCTGCCACCCGGACGAGCTGGCCTGGCTGGCCGCGCTCCCGGACGACGCGGCGCGCGCGGACGGCTTCTACCGCCTCTGGACGGTCAAGGAGGCGTGCGTCAAGGCGCTGGGGATGGGGATCGCCCACCCGCTGCGCACCGTCCGCGTGGACGACGGGCCCGCCGGGCGCAGCGGCGGCATCCGCTGGTGGCGGCTGGAGGGATTCGACGGCGCGCACGCGGCGGTGGCGCGGCTGGGACCCGGCGGCGCGCCGCCCCCGATCCTCCGCTTCGTGGACGCGGACGACCTGGCTTCTTTCGAATGGCGATGACGGACACGACGGCCCACGCCCCCGTGCGGGGCGACCAGCTTTCCTGCTACACGGCGGCCATCGCCGCGTACATGCTGCGCCACGGGATCGACCCCGACCTGGCGCTGGGGACGCAGCTCTTCCTCGCGGCGCAGAAGGACGCGGGCCCGCTGCTGCGCTTCGTCCACTACCACACGCCCCTCCTCGGCGAGCGGCCCACGCACCGGCTGCACCTGGCGCGGCAGTGGGCGGCGGACGAGCGCGAGGCGGGGGAGCGCATCGCGGCGGAGGTGCGGCGCCACGGCGCGGCCATCGTGGTCGGCGACGGGATGAACCTCCCCTGGCTGGTGACCCACGGCCGCCGCCACGCGCCGCACTGGTTCCTGGTGCACGGCATCGACGACGCCGCGGGGACGGCCGCCGCCTCCGACGCCTTCGAGTTCATGGACGAGGCGGGAGAGCAGGGGGCCTGGAGCGGCGAGATCCTGCTGGACCGGCTCGGCGCGGCGGCGCGGGTGAACCCGGTGGAGATGGAGGTCTACCGCGCCCGCGAGCACCTGGCCTTCGGCATGGAGGAGCGCACGCCGCACCCGGTGTTCTCCGGCCACCAGTGGTTCGAGGCGCTGGAGCCGCCGCGGGCCCGCACCCTCGCCGCGGACGACGCGTGGGCGCTCCTCGCCGCGACGTGGCGCTTCCACGGCGGCGCCGCCGCGCCCGCGCACCTGGAGGGACGGTGGACCACCGGGCTCGCGGCGCTGGCGGAGGTGGCGGCGACGGCGCGCGCGCACCTGGCGGACACTGCGCTCTACGACGTGCGCGACGACCTGTGGGTGGCCGGGCGTGTCCGCGAGGCGTTCGCGCGGGTGCTGCACCGGCTGGCGGGGGAGCTGGACCACGGCGGCCTGGGGGAGCTGGCCGCCTGGTGCGACGCGGAGCTGGTGCCCCAGTGGCAGGCCGTTCCCCGGCTGATGCGCTACAACCTCGGCTGCCTGGAGCGCGGCCGCCGCGCCTCCGCCCTCCTGGCGGACACGCTCGACAGGATCGTCGCGCTGGAGGCGGAGGCGATGGAGCGCCTCGGCGTTTTGGCCGGAGCGATGGCGGGCGAGGCGGTCGGGGCGGATTGAGCGGATGAGTCGAGCGAGAGGGCAGGGATCGAGGTTAGGCGGTGATCGAGGGAGCGGGGCAGGGGTCGAAGTTCGGACAGTATTACCCCACGGCCCGCTGCGCGGGGGGCCCTCTCCCCCGCCCGGCCTTTCGCTCGTTCCTCGCGACGGCGGGCGACCCCTCCCCCAACTTCGGGGGAGGGGTGGCGGACGCGAGGTCGTGGCGCGGTGGATGGTGTGGTGCGCCGGCAGGCGCCCCCCTCCCCGGGCCTCCCCCACAAACTGCGTGCGGGAGGGAGACGGTAGCGAAGGCTCCGACGCGCGACGGAAGTTCTCCCCCTCTCCCGCGGAGCGGGGGAGGGGGCCGGGGGGAGGGGGCCCCTGCGGACGCAGTGAGATGTGAGTCGTCGAGCTTCGATCCGTCGGCCACCCCACCTCCCCCCAGGGGTTGTTGGGGGAGGTGGGCGAGTAATGCGAGCCCGGAGGGGGCGCCGGCGGTGGCGCCGACCCGTCCCGTGGGGCCGGGGAAGGGCGCGATCGGCACGGCGTAATGAGTGCGGTGGCGTGTTGAGCGCGTTTGCCGGCGCAGGCTGTTCTGCCAGAGCGCAGGCGGATAAATTCGGCGCATCGGACCCCGCGGCGTCATCCGCTTTTCGTTCCGGAAAGGGACACGTCGGCGCGTGGGCCGGGACCGTAACGCCATGCACCGGGTGCGATTCGTACACGGCCCGCGAGGGGGCGTTCTGATATGTTTGGCGGCTGCTTTTCACCACCCTTTCTGTCGGGCAACGAACCCATGGTGCCGCGTTGCGCACGATGAGTCGGACGGCTGTCGTCACGGGAGGAACCCGGGGGATCGGGCGGGCCATCGCGCTCGCCCTGCACCGCGAGGGATACAGCGTCGCCGTGAGCTATCGGAGCGACGAGTGCGCGGCCGCGCGGCTGGCCGCGGAGTGCGGCGCCCGCGAGCGCCTGCTCTGCTGCCGCGCCGACGTCGCCGACCGCGAGCAGGTGCAGGAGCTGATGGACCGCGCGCACCACGCGTTCGGCTCCATCGACGTGCTGGTGAACAACGCCGGGCTCAATGTCGACCGTCCCTTCCTGGAGATGACGGAAGAGGAGTGGGACCGGGTGGTCGACACCAACATGAAGGGCGTCTTTCTCTGCTCCCAGAGCGCCGCGCGCTACATGATGGAGCAGGAGGACGGCGGGATCATCGTCAACATCGGCGCCAGCACGGGGATCCGGGCGCGCACCAACGGCATCAACTACTGCGCGGCCAAGGCCGGCGTGCTGGTGATGACCAAGTGCCTGGCCATGGAGCTGGCCCCGCGCATCCGGGTGAACTGCGTGATCCCGGGGATGACCCGCACGGCGGAGCTGGTGGGCCGCTACCACCTGGACGACCCCGAGCACCTGGCGGCGGTGGAGGCGGCCATCCCGCTGCACCGCTTGGCGGAGCCGGAGGAGATCGCGGAGGTGGTGCGCTTCATGGTGTCGCCGGAGGCGCGCTACATCCACGGGCAGAAGATCATCGTCGACGGCGGACAGTTCATGTTCTGAGCGCCGCCGCCGCGGACCACGAAAAGGGAAGCAGACGAGAGATGAATCCACCCCTCCCGGCACTGGAGGTGGTGCCGCTGGAGCGGTGCCTCCTCCACGAAGAGACGGACCCCGGGCGCGTGGAGCGCCTCACCCGCCGGCTGTGCGCGGAGCGGGTGCTGCGCAACCCGCCCGTGGTGGCCAGCCAGCCCGGCCGGCGGTCGCTGATGGTGCTGGACGGCTCCACGCGCATCACGGCGCTGCGGGCGCTGGGGCTGCGCCACGTGGTGGCCCAGGTGGTGGAGTACGCGGACGAGCGCATCCAGGTGCAGACCTGGAACCACGTGGTTCCCAACGCCACGCTGGACCGCCTGGCCGCCAGGCTGTCGCGCGAGTCCCGCCTGCGCCCCCGCGACTGCGTGCGCGACGAGGCGGAGGAGCTGCTGGCCCGGCGCGAGACGCTGGCGTACCTGACGGACGCCAGCGCGCGCTGCCTGGCGGTGGGCGCCGCGCGCGGGCTGCGGGCCCAGGCGCGCGCGCTCTGCCGCCTGTTCGCCATCTACGCCGCCCGCGCCCGCGTGGTGCGCGTGCCGCTGGGGGTGTGGACCGCGCCCGCGCGGCGCTCGAAGGCCGCGCAGACGGCGGTGGTCTTTCCCCGCTTCACTAAGGAGGAGCTGATCGCGCTGGCGCGGGCCCGCACGCCGCTCCCCGCGGGGATCACCCGGCACGTGATCCCGGGGCGCATCCTGCGGCTCAACCTGCCGCTGGAGCGCCTGTCGTCGCCGGAGCCGCTGCGCGAGCACCGGCGCTGGCTGCGCCGCTGGCTCAAGGACCAGCTGCACGACCACCGCGTGCGGTACTACGAGGAGCCGACGTTCGTCTTCGACGAGTGAGAAGAAGGTTCAAGTGCCCAGGTTCAAGTGCCCAGTAACAGATCACTTGAACCTGGTCACTTGACCCTGGGCACTCGACCGGGTTGGTGTCCGCAAGGCGGACAGCGTGAGGTTGTAGCCGCGACTTCAGTCGCTCAACGGCTGGCGGAGACGGTTTGAGGATGAGGGTCCAGGTGACATCCATCACTTGAACCTGGGCACTTGAACTGGGCACCGGGCACTTGATCCCGCCGTCACCAGTCTCTTTTCGCGAAGGATTATGCCCGATACCGCCCGTCCGGCACGCCTGTGGGGCGACCGCGAGTTCGTGAAGCTGTGGGCCGGCGAGACCGTCTCGCTCTTCGGCTCGCACATCACGGCCACCGCGGTGCCGCTGACCGCCGCGGTGGCGCTGAACGCCACCCCGGCGCAGATGGGGCTGCTGAGCGCCGCCCAGTACGCCCCGTTCCTGCTGGTCACCCTGCTGGCCGGGATCTGGGTGGACCGCCGGCGCCGGCGCCCCGTGCTGGTGGTGAGCAACTTCGCCCGCGCGGTGCTCATCGGCCTCATCCCGCTGGCGGCGGTGTTCGGGGTGCTGCGGATGGAACTGCTGATCGTCGTCGTTTTCCTGGCCGGCATCTTCACCGTCTTCTTCCACCTCGCCTACCTGTCGTACCTCCCCGTGCTCATTCCCCCCGAGCACCTGGTGGAGGGGAACAGCAAGCTGGAGGTGAGCTCGTCCACCGCCTCCATCGCCGGGCCGGGCCTGGCGGGATTCCTGGTGCAGGTCGCCTCCGGGCCCATCGCGCTGGCGGTGGACGCGCTGTCGTTCGTCTTCGCCGGCATCTGCATGATGCGCATCCGCCGCCCGGAGCCGGCGCCGGCGCCCACCACCCAGGCCACCCCCGCCCAGCTGTGGGC
>DATAAG010000346.1:0-15257 GCA_036260235.1 Longimicrobium sp. | reverse complement strand
GGTTGCAGGGCCTCTCGCGTTCCCCGGAATCGGCCGATGGCCGCCGGGTGCGCGCGCGTACGGAAGCGTCTGCAGGATCAGCTTTCGGGAACAGTTCCCGCCGATCCGTCTTCACCCCGCTTCCGCCTAGCCGTGGGCGTGCTCGTCTCCGTATCCATCCTCGTACTCGCCGCTCCCGCCGCCGTGCTCCACGACGGCGTGCCCTCCGCAGCAGCGGCAGCAGCAGCCGATGCGTGTGGCCCGGTGCCACGCGGCGGCGGTAACCGCGTGGGCGATGTTGGTCGTATAGCGGGTGTCGAGGTTGCCGATCACGTCGTCGGGCGTGTGGTAATCGGGATTCGGGTCGCCCGGCGCGGGGAAGGTCTCCTGCCCGGGAAAGAAGTCCTCGCTGATCATGACTGCCGGGAACCCGTGCCGGTGGAAGCTGGTGTGGTCGCTGAACCCCTGTCCGGGGTCGCGGCTCCTCTTCCGCTGGTAGTAGATCTGGGGGGTCAGCGGGAGCTCGAGGGCCTCACATACCTCCGTCAGGTGCTGGGCGACCTTCAGCGAAGCCGCCTCTGTAGCCGGGTCCCGCTTGAACCCGACGTGGAGCTCGAACACTTCGTTTCGCTTGCTCCGGTACCCGATCATGTCCATCTGGTATACGGCGCTGATCGGCACGGCGCGCTGCTTTTGCTGCTTGGCGTAGACTTGGCTGCCGCGCTGCCCCTGTTCCTCCGCGTTGAAGAACACGAAGCGGATCTCCGCGCGTGGCTCTCCCGGCTGCTGCGCCTGGCTTAGCGCCACGATTGCTCGCGTGGCCGCCAGCACGCCGGCCATCCCGCTCGCGTCGTCGTCAGCGCCAGGTGCACGCCCGCGCCTGGGGATGTACGCGGTATCGCGTTCCGCGGTGCAGTCCAGATGGCAGGCAATGATGATGACGTGTGGCGAGCGCACCCCGGGAAGCAGCGCCTCGACGTTCAGGCGCTTCTCGTCCTTATCGTCCTTCAGCGTGAAGGGTTGTGGGCGGAACCAGAGATGCCCGCCGCCCGCTCTGTAGAGGTCTTCATACAGCTGGTAGACAGCTTCCCAGTTACCCGGATGGCTTACGTGCCGGCTGCGAATGCTGGCGTATCGCTCGATGTCCCGCTCCACCTGTCCTCGCCTGATCTTGTTCCGCAGAATCTCGCGCTCCATTGAGGTCAGAGGCCGGGGATGGGCGGCTACCTGCCCCTCGTTCACCGGCCTGCATCTCCGAAGCGTCCGGCAGGTGCAAAGGGTCGTATGTGCGTTCATCGGAGGATTGATTGGATTTTCGGAGCTACGAGCTCATGTCAGGGCCAGAATCATCCCGGTAAGCCGGCGAAATAGCGAACTCGGCGTCACCTGGCTACCGGGGTGTCCGTCCACGTAGAAACCGTGCAGGTGTACAGGCGTCCGTGGTATCCGTGAAAGCCGCCCCCCGAGGACGCAGCGGCCCTTTCACGGAGCTTGAGGTCTTCGCCTGCCCCGGCGGCGGACCGATCCCCCGCTCGCGCCTCCTCGTCATCCTCCTCCTCGTCCTCCTCGTCAGCGCGAGATGGAAGGGGCACCCGCAGGGTCGGCTCGAAGAGTTCGTAGTATGCGCCGAAATGGACATTTTCGTCCACCTCGTCCTCGGCCTGCTGGTCGGGATGGCCCGGATGGGAGGGGAGTTCGTCCTCTGGAGTATGGTACAGGTAGAGAGCGGCCCTCATCTTATCATCGACATCAGAATCAGGAACGGCGCGGATGACGAAGGGTTCCCCCTCCATGCCACCCTTGGGCTTGAATTTGATCTGAATCGCCAGCTCACCCTCTGGCGTTCTGTTCTCCAGTCCTTTGATGCGCCACACCAGCTTGGTGGCCATGAGTTGTTTCCGCCCGGCGAACTTCCAGACCGCGCCGTCGTGCGCACAGTCGACGCATCGTGAGCCCTTCTTGATCGGCATCGTCACACGCGCCCGTCCGGGGATCGGCGCCTGCCGCTCCGCGACTTCCGTCAGATCGGCGACTTTGAGAGGTGTGAGCTTCAGGTCAAGGTTATCGCCCCCTACCAACTCATCGATCACGAGATCACCGTCGGCAAGCACGTACTCCCGGAAGCGGCCCTTCTCCTCGAACGGTCCGCTGGGAAAGTATCGCTTGTGCGTGCCGAGCACTGCGCGATGCTCCGGCATGCCGCCATGTCCGGCGTGCACCGGCGGAAGGAGGACGAGCAACTGCTTGTCCTCACCCTTCTCCTTCCGCACGAGCATGCACAGGCCGGACAAAGTGATGTCCAGCGTAAATTTCGTCGGCGCCGCCTGCGCGGCCGACTCTTCCTCGTCCCCGGCCTCGCCTTCCTCAGCCGTGCCTTCCACGCCCAAGCCTTCCCCGGTCGTTCGTTCGGTGCTCCCGCCTCCTGCGCCCCGGCCTTCCGGGGCCGGGTTTGCAGCACCGCCGTCCGGCGTAACGTGGGGCGGTTGCGGCATGATTTCTGGGTCTGACGACATCTCTTCTCCTCTGGGGTTCGAGGTGCTTCGAATCAGTTTCCCACGTAGCGGAACGCGGCCCATACCGACGGCTCGCGGAGCGCGGGGTCGCGGCCGTGCAGGGCAAGCAGCTGCGACGCCCGCAGCGACGCGGCGGCGTCGCCGGTGCGTCGGTAGCCGCGGTGGAGCTCCGTCATCAGCTGCCGGGTGAGGCCGTCTTCCACCCGCCACGCGCTCCCCACCACCCCGTCCACCCCTGCGCCCAGCAGCGCCCCCGCCAGCCCCGCGAAGCCGCCGGAGCGCCCGCCGGGGGAGCGCAGCGTCTCGCAGCTGGAAAGGACCACCAGGTCCACCGCGCGCAGGTCCAGCGCGCCCAGCGCGGGGGCGCCCAGCCGCCCGCCGGCGGAGTCGCCCGGCACCGAAGCCAGGAGGAGGAACGATCGCCCCGGCCGCTCGTCGTCGAAGACGGCGTGTCCGGCGAAATGGAAGACCCTGGCCCGCGGCAGGCGGGAGATGACGGCCGGGATCTTTGCGTCCTCGCCGGGGAGCAGCATGGTGTCAGGGTAGAGGGGGGCGATGGACGCCACCTCCGCCGCCGCGCCGGGGAGCCGCGAGAGGCCGGGGTACGCCGCGCGGTCGAACGCCGGATCCGACACGAACAGCGCCGGCTTGCCGGCCCACGGCGGATCGGCCGGCCGGGCCCGGACGTCCCGCAGGCTGCTGACCGTGACGGGGGTATACGACTCGAGCAGGTACCTTCTCTCGCGCGCGTCGTACAGCGCCGCGAAGGGCACGTCGCCCAGTTCCCCGTCCGTCACCACCGCCAGCCGCACCCCCTCCGGAAGCGCCGGGCGCAGCGGCCGCACCAGTTCGTCGTACAGGGCGGCGAGAAGCGACTGCACCTCCGCCGACGGCGCCCGCAGCTCCAGCTCCGTGCGCAGCCGCTCCACCGTGCGCAGGAGCCCGGCGCCATCGATGGTCCGGCGGTGCAGCACCAGCGTCCGCGGCGTCGCCGCCCACGCGAGGAGCGTGTCGCCGATGAGCGCCAGGTCCAGCGCGGCAGTGCCCGGCGGGAGAGCCCATCGCTCACTTCCCCCGGCGGGGCCGCGGGCCTGCCCCAGCGAGACCCGCCCCCGCTCCAGCGCCTGCAGCGCCCCCAGCGTATCCCCCCGGGCCAGCCGCAGCATCACCAGCTGGTCGAACGTCCCTCGCGCTTCGTCCAGGATGGAGGCGCGCAGGGGCGGGTAGGCCACGAGATCCCGTTGTTCGGCGAGCATCCAGGTCGCGGAATCGAGGTCCGTCGCCGCCCCCTCCGCGTCTCCCGTTGCCATTCGGGCCTGCGCACGCCCCAGCAGGCCCAGCAGGATGCGCGGGCCGGTCCGCGCCCCGCCCGGCACGGCAAGCAGCGAATCCATCTGCGCGGCCGCCCGCCGGGGATCGTTCCGCAGGAGGAGGACGGAGCGTGCGGCGTGCAGGTCGGCCACGAACCACGTGCGCCGCTCCCCGTCCGGGAGCCGCAGGACGATGGGTTCCGCCGCCGCGAGGTCCGCCTCCGCCTCCCGCAGCCGCCCCATGGAGGCCAGCAGCTGCGCGCGCCACAGCAGCGCCTCCGCCACGAAGTAGTCGCGTCCGGTCGCCCGCGCCACCGTCAGCGCCTCGTCGTACGCGGCGAGCGCCGCGTGCGGCAGCCCCTCGCCGGCGAGCTCCATCGCCAGCACGGTGAGCGAGGTGTGGAGCCAGCGCGAGCGGCGGAACGTGCGCAACTCCGTGAGGGCGTGGTGCATGGTGGTATACGCCTCCGGGACTAGCAGGTAGAGTTCCGCGTCCGCCTGCTGGTAGCGCGAGGCCCCGGCGTTCTCCGTCTCGCCGATCCGCGCGAAGAGCCGCCGCGCGGCGTCCGACGCGTCGCGCGCCCCTTCGAAGCGCCGGTTACGCAGCAGCGCGGCGCCACGGTTCTGGTGCAGGGCGGCCGCCAGCGCCGGGTGCCGGAGCGTGTCCGCATCGTCCGCGTCCGCCGCGAGCCGCATCGCCGCGCCCTCGAGATCCCCCTCCGCCAGCACGACCAGCGATTCGAGGCGCCGCGTCCAGGCCAGCAGGGTAGCCGAAGGGGGGCGGAGCGACAGCACCCGCGCGACGTAGGGAGCCGCGGCGGTATGGTCCACCTCTTCGTAGGCCCGCATGCCCCGGGCGTACGCCTGGTGCCCCCGGGCCAGCCGCATCCGTGCATCGGGCGCCCGCGCCGTGGCGTGGATGGCGGCCACCGCGTCCTCCAGCGTGCGGTCGCCGCCCCGCCGGGCGAGGGCGCGCGCGATCGCGTCCGCCAGCGCCAGCTGCCCCCGCGCGGCCGCGGAGTCCCCGCGCAGCACCGCGCCGCCCCACGCGCCCAGCACCTCGCCCCAGCCGTGGACGCGCGCCGCCCCCGGGTCCGCCGCCACGAACGCGTCCACCTCCGCCGGCGGCGCACCCGGGGAGGGGGGACGACGCAGGATGGTGTCGGCGGCGGCCGCCGCCCGCGCGGCCGCGCGCCGCCGCGCCTCCCCTCCCCACCCCGACCGGCCGTCGATCATCGCACACCTCTCCCACGCCTTCGCGGCGCTCCAGTCGGCCCCCATGTACTCCAGCGCCGTGGCGCGGTTGAAGCAGGCCGCCGCGTTCTGCGGATCCAGCTCCAGCGCCCGCGCCGCCGCGTCGAGCGCGCGGAACAGGTCCTCCGCCCCCTGCCGGACCTCCGCCCGCGCCAGGTACGCGCCGGAGAGGTCGGCCAGGGGGACGGCCGGGTCCTCCGCCAGCCGCGCGGCGGTGTGCAGGAATGAGATGGACCGGTCGAGAGAAATTCCGCCGTCGTCCGCCCACAGGACGTCGGAGAGCGCCGCCGCGTAGGCGGCCGGGTCCAGCGGATCGGCGCCGGCGCGGGCGACGGTGGCGCGCAGCGCGGCCGAGGGCGTGCGCCGGGCAGCGGGACAGGTGGTGCGGGGGATGGTCCCGCCCGGCGGAATGCGGGCGGGGCACGGCGCGTGGTGGCGAGAGATGGAAAGGCGCGGGCCGATCAGGCGGTCCCGGCCCGCCTCGCGGGCAAAGCGGGGGGAAACCGGCAGCTCGGCGCGGTGCGCGGCGGCCGAGCGCCGGCCGCCCAGGAGGAGCGCCGCGACGACGACGAGCGCCACCCCCGCGGCGGCGACGGCCAGCCGCGCGTGCGCGAGATCCCGCCGGAAGCGCGCAAAGCCCTGCATCG
The DNA here is from genome assembly GCA_036260235.1 of Longimicrobium sp. GTDB lineage: Bacteria > Gemmatimonadota > Gemmatimonadetes > Longimicrobiales > Longimicrobiaceae > Longimicrobium. The sequence continues at coordinate 9,554 of DATAAG010000346.1, read as the reverse complement.
ACGTATGTGCCGCGGCGGGAAACGGGGTACGGGAGGGCGGCCTCCCTGCATCACGGAAGCGGAGCAGAGCACGCAAGGTGTGCGCGGCGGGCGGGGCGCACAAGACTATTGTTTCCCGACGCGCGGAGGATCGGCAGGGCCTGGTGGAAGGATCGTCGCGCGGGGCCCGCTCCGTCCGAACCCGGCCGGCGGGCGCGGGCGCGAAGGCGCGGCCTACGCCCGCGCGAGCCGCTTGGCGCGCTTGTGGGCGTACATCTGCTGGTCGGCGGCGTCCAGGAGGGACTCGATGGGCTGCGGGGCGGCGGGGTCGTAGCCGCTGAAGCCCAGGCTCAGGGAGAGCTCATACGGGCGCCCGGCCGTGGCGTTGTGGCGGGCCACCGCCTCCCGCAGCCGCGCCGTCGCCGCCTCCACCGCGGCGCCGGGGTCTCCCCCGTGCGCGGGATCGTTCCGCACCAGCACGGCGAACTCGTCGCCGCCCAGGCGTGCCACCACGTCGGAGTCGCGGAAGGAGGCGCGGATGACCTGCGCGGCGTCGCGGATGGCGCGGTCGCCCTCCGGGTGGCCCAGGGTGTCGTTGATGCGCTTGAGGCCGTCCAGGTCCACGAACACCACGTCGAACCCGCGCCGGCTGCGCTCCCCCTCGCGCACCAGCTGCTCCGCCAGGGCCAGCAGCCCGCGGCGGTTGTAGAGGCCCGTCAGGTCGTCCTGCAGCGAAAGGTCGCGCAGCATCTCCTCGCGCACCGCCTGCTGCGCCATCCGCACGCGGAGCCGGTGCGCGGCCAGCGCCGCCGCCAGCGCCGCGGCGCCCACCAGCAGCGCGAACCACCACGTCTGCCAGTAGTACGGCCGCAGCCGCAGCGTGACGCGGGGAACGTGCGTGCTGGCCACGCCGTCCTCGTTGCGCGCCTGCACGTGAAAGACGTAGCGGCCGGGCGGCAGGTTGGTGTAGAAGGCCACCCGCCGCGTCCCGCCCTCCACCCACCCGGGATCGTACCCCTCCAGCCGGTAGCGAAAGCGCAGCTGCTCGGGCGCCACGAAGCTGGCGGCGGTGAAGTGGAGCTCCAGCCGCCGGTTGCCGGGCACCACCTCGATCGATCCCTCGCCCTCGTGCACCTCGTCGTCCACCACCACCCGCTCGATGATGGGCACGGGCGCGCGGGCGTTGCGCCGCAGCCGCGCGGGATCGACGACGGCGACGCCCGCCGGGGTGCCGAACCAGAGCCGGCCGTCCGGCCCCCGCCAGGCGCGGGAGATGGACGACGCCTCCCCCGCCATCCCGTCGCGGCTGCCGAACTGCTTCATGGTCACCGTGCGCGCCCGCCCCGCGGCCACCGCCTCCAGCTCCGCGCGCGGCACGTGCCCCACCCCCCACGATCCCGTCAGCCAGAGCCGGCCCCGGCCGTCGTCCAGCGCCTGGTAGACGGAGCTGCCGGCCAGCCCGTGGCGGGTGGTGAAGAGAAAGACGCCGTCGCCGCGGATGCGCGCCAGGCCGCGGGCGGAGCCCACCCACAGGGTGCCGTCGGCGTCCTCCATCATCCGGAACACCGGCTGCCGCGCCAGCTCCCGCGGCCCGGGGACGAAGCGGCCGCCCGCCATCCGGAAGAGCCCCTCGCTCTGCGTCCCCACCCACACGGTGCCGCGCCGGTCCTGGAAGACGGAGAGGATGTAGGGATCCGGCAGCCCCTGCGCGGCGCCGTAGCTCTGGAAGCGGCCGTCCCGCAGCGCGGCCAGCCCGTTGTAGGTGGCGATCCACAGCGTCCCGTCCGCCGCCTCGAACAGCGCGCGCACGCGGTCGTCCGGCAGCCCGTCCCGCGCGCCGAAGGTGGTCGCCCGCCCGCCGCGGATGCGCGTGAGGCCGCCGTTGGTCGCGGCCCACAGGTCGCCGGCGCGGGAGCGCAGCAGGTCGCGGGTGACGTTGTCCGCCAGCGCGCCCCCGGCCTGCGTGTAGAGCCTCGTGCCGCCCGGCGTGCGGTGCGCCACGCCGCCCTGGGTGCCGATCCACACCCCGCCGGCCCCGTCGCCCTCGATGGCGAAGACGATGTCGTGCGGCAGGCCGTCCGCGCGGGTGAGGGCAGCCACCGCCGTTGGACGAAGGCGGAAGAGGCCGCCCTGGCGCGACCCCACCCACAGGTTTCCCTCCTGGTCCCGGTGCAGCCCCGATGCCTGGGTGATCGGACGGCCGCCGGGAAGGGGGACGGGGACGGCGCGCTCGCCCTCCATGCGGAACAGCCCGTTCTCCGCGGCCAGCCAGAGCGTCCCCTCGCGATCGCGCAGGATGGAGTTCACCCGCCGCGGCGCACCGGGGCCCTCGCCGGCGAGGCGGCGGGCCTCCCCGCCCCGCAGCCGCGTGACGCCGGAGTCGAAGGTGCCGATCCACACCGCGCCCCCGGCGTCGGCGTGCAGGGAGGTCACCTGGTCGCCCGGGCGCGTCCCCAGGCGCTCGTAGCGGCCGTCGCGGTAGCGCACCACGCCGTCCGCCACCGTGCCGATCCACAGGTTGCCCCCGGGATCGCGGGCCAGGTCGGTGACCGAGGGCTCGGCCATCCCGGCGGGCGCGGGGAGCGGCTCGATGCGCCCGTTCCGCACGCGGCTCACCCCGCCGCGCGTGCCCACCCACAGCACGCCCCCGGTGTCGGGGAGCAGCGCCGTCACCTTGTCGCTCTTCAGGCCGTCGCGGGTGCGGAAGACGGTCCACCGCCCGCCCGCGTGGCGCACCAGGCCGCCGTACTCGCTGGCCCCCCAGAGCGCGCCGGCGGAGTCCACCACCACGCGCCAGAAGGAGGCGCGGTCCATCCCCGGGATGTCGGACTCGTTGAAGACGCGAAAGGCCACGCCGTCGAAGCGCACAATCCCCTCGTACGAGGCGAGCCAGAGGTAGCCGTCGGGGGTCTGGGCGACGTCGAGGGCGATGTTGGAGGGGAGCCCCTGCTCCGTCCCCCAGCTGGCGAACGCCATCTCCGGCACCTGCGCCCGCGCGTCCGCCGCCCCGCCCGCGGCCAGGCACGCGGCGGCCAGCAGGGCCAGGCAGCGGCGCGGCGCGGCCCCTCCCCCGGCCACGCCCCGCGCGGACTGCGGCGCGGTGCGGGGAGAGGGGATGCCGCAAGCCAGCCGGATTCGCGCGGCGAGGGGTGTGGCGTCGGGCATCTGGACTTCGTGGGAGAAAAGCGCGGCGGCGTGGCCGGGGGGGATGGCGCCGCCTAAAGCTGCGGCACCTTCCGCTCCGCGAGCAAGGGGAACGTTGCCCGGACGAACGCCGTGGATCGTGCAGACCGGATCCGGTCCGTCGATCCTGCGTGATGGGCGCGGAGGGAACCGCGCAAGATGGCCGCGCAGCTCCGGCCGGGGGCGAACTCACGGGCGCGGAGACGGGGACGGGCGGAAGAGACGGCGTGCGGCAGGGGCCCACCGCGAAATCTGGGGGGAGGCGCGACCCTCCGTCCCGGCGCCGCCGGAGCCGGCGAACCGCACCCCTGAAGCGCGATCAGGTGATCTCCGCCCGTGCGCTTCAGGCCAGGCCCGGGAAAAGAGTCTTCTCACCCGGAAGGAACAGAGGTCACGGAGGAGTGACGTGTTCCGGGCATTGCCCGGTTTCACGAACCCGGACTCAGTGCACGCGAAGGATGGCCAGCCGCGCCTGCGGACGGCCTCCCCGCACCTCGATCGTGGCTCCCCCGGCCAGGACGACCACCTCCCCCACCAGCCCGTCGGGAACCGAAAGGGGCAGCTCCAGCCGCGCCGGGGCGCTCAGCGTGAAGCTGGACATCGGAAAGCGGGTCAGGCTCCGCTCCGCGCGCCAGAGGGCGGCCAGGTCGAAGGTGTGGTGCCGGATGCGCGGGCTGACCCCGGGGACGGTGCCGTCCGCGAAGTGCATCAGCAGGAGCTCGCCCTGCAGTTCCTCTTCCGTGCGCCCCTGCCCGCCCAGGTGCTCGAAGATGGAGCGCAGGTGCCACCCTTGGCGCGTGCGCAGCGCGGCGACCGCCGGGGCGTGGTCCGTCCCCGGCGGCAGCGCCTGCTGCACCAGGTAGCGCAGGATGGTGGTGCCGTTCGCATAGCCGTCCGCCAGCCCGGGCACGCCGTAGCGGTCCTCCCGCAGGTGGACGTAGGTGCAGCCGTACCCGCAGGTGCCGCCGTCGTCATCGCCGGCCCAGAAGCCGATGCCGTAGCGCTCCTCGTGCGACAGGCGGTCGGCCAGCACGGCGTACCCTTCGATGCTCCAGGACGCCTTGCCGCCGAAGCCGCCCGCCTCGAAGTCCACCCAGTGCGTGGCTTCGTGGATCACCAGCGACTGCAGCCCCCGGAACGGCGGCGCCATGGTGCCGAGCATCGCCGGGACGATCCAGACGAAGTCTCCGCGGCAGCCGTCGGCCCAGGTGTCGGGATTTCCCGCGACGCCAATGGCATTGGGGCCGAGGGCGGTGAAGACCACGTTCAGCCGCCCGTCGCCGTCGGTATCCGGCAGCGGGCCCAGGAAGCGGTGCAGGGAGGAATGGACCTCCTCCTCCAGCACCGCGGCGGCGATCCCCGCGCTGTCCCGCCCCGCGGCGGAGAGCGCGGCCAGCTCCACGTCGCGCATCAGCACCGCGAAGTGCGCGGAGGTGGAGACCACGCGGTAGTCGGAGACCGGCTCGGTGGCGGCAACCTGGGTGTAGGGATGGCTGCGCACCCGCACCACGCTCCCCTGCTCCGCCGGCGGACGGGTGCACCCGTGCGAATCCGTCGCCGCGCCGCCGGGCGGGACCAGGGGCCACCCGCCGTGCGCCTCCATCGGCGAGGGCTGCGGCCACGGCAGGCGGGCGAGCAGCCGGGTGGACGCCGCGCCGGCGCGAGGCGCCGTGACCCGAAGGGTGTACGGCGCCCGCTGCGCGCGCATGCCGTCCTGCGGATCGGTGGGGTTGGGCGGCACCACCGTGAAGACGGCGACGGCGTAGTTCCCCGCCCCCAGGCGCACGGGGCACCCCGGCGGAAGGTCTGCCGGGCGCGCGGCGTGCTGCCCGGGGGAGAGGACCAGCTCCCGCGGGCTTCCCCGCACCGCCAGCGTGCGGGATGCCTGGCCGCCACGGCTGCTCACCGAGAGCGTGACGGTGGGGAACGGGTCGGCGCAGGGGGGCAGCCCGGCCGGCGCCAGGAAGCGGATGCGGGCGTCGCCGGCGTCCAGGAGCGGGACCGCCGTGCCGTCGAGGGTGACGGCCGCGCCCGCCAGCCCGCTCCCCTGGATCGTCACCGTGTCGCCCGTGGCGAATCCCTCGGTGACCTCGCTGACCGTGAGCGGCCCCGTGGATACCGGTCCGCCGCCGTCGCACGCCGCCAGCCCGCTCAGCGCCAGCAGCACGCCGGCGGCGCGGCAGCCCGCGCGCCGGGGGTGCGTGCGCCCGCCCTCACCGCCGCCAGCTCCGCTCATGGTCTCGCCTCCGGATTCCGGATGATCCGCCCGCGAACCTCTACTAACGCGCGGCGCTCCGGGGCCGTGACACGACACGCATGAGAAGAAATTGTCACGCAGAGCAGCAGAGCAGCAGAGGAATCACCGCCGTTCCTCTGCTGCTCTGCTGCTCTGCGTGACAATCAGTTCAGTTTTTCGTGGACGGGGTATCCGCAGGAGCTATCGAACGTACAGCTCCACGTAGAGGCGGTCGACGCCCACGTCGGCCTGGGCGCCGGCACGGGCGTCCATCGCCTCCCGCAGCCGGTCGCCGGAAAGGACCTTCTGCACGTCCTCGTCCGTCGCCCAGCCGATGTCGGAGCGCAGCACCCGGCCCCGCGTCCGCTCGATCAGGCGGCGGTAGAGCGCGTCCGCGGGCATGTGCCACGGGTGCGGCCGCTTCTTGATGGCTACGTCGTGGTCCAGCGGAATCATCGCCACCAGGTCGTCGTCCTCCATCAGCTCCAGCCCCTGCTCGCGGGCGGTGGCGTTGTGGCTGGCGTGGTGGCCCACCTTGTAGAACACGGTGCGGCGCAGCAGGTCCGCCGCCGTCACCTGGCGCTCCGCCCCGCCGTCCCTGACCGTGAAGGTGTGCTCGTGCCAGGAGAGCCAGTTGCCCAGCTGCGCGTCCGCGGCAAAGAGCAGCACCCGCCCGTCCCCGACGAGCTCCACCGCCAGCACCAGGCTGGTGTTGTTGGTGTAGCTGTCCAGCTGCAGCGCCAGCTCGCCCGCGCCGGAGAGCCAGTCGGCGTCGATGCGGCGCCAGGCGTTCTCCTTCTCGTAGTACGCCGGGAAGCGCTCGCCGCACTTCGCCTCGTCCACCGTCTCCACCCGGAAGCGCGGATCGAAGGGGAGGCGCTTCTCGAACGCCGCGCGCGACTCTCCGTCCAGCGCCGCCCGGTACTCGGAGAACGACCGCCCGGCCTCGCCGAAGCGGATGGCCGCGGCCAGCTCGCTCCCCAGCTGCCCCGCCGCGTGGTACAACTCCGGCGACTCGTGCCCGCCCATGTTCTGCAGCGCCGCCCTGCTGCGCGGGGGGCCCAGCACGTAGACGCGGAACCCGGGAAGCCATTCCGGCTCCAGCACCTGCCCCGGCTCCAGGTACTGCAGCCCCTCCTTCCCCGCCCGCCCGGTGACGTAGCCCATCGCCTCGTGCACCGTCTTGGCCAGCGCCAGCCCCGGGAACGGCTCGGCGGCGGGCGGCAGGTCGTCGAAGAAGCCCAGCAGGTTGGTCATGTCGGCCCGCATCTCTCCCACGGCCAGCACCTCGTCGTCGTCGCCCTCCACCGCCTCCAGCGCCCGCGCGGCAAGCGCCACCGCCTCCATCAGGTCGCCCTTGTGCTTGCGGATCGCCTGCGCGTCGGGGTCCCTGGGGTTCTCCGTCCACGCCGCCCACACCCGGTCCACCCGGAACCGGTCCCAGGCCTCGCGCTCCGTGCCGAAGCCGGAGACGTGGTCCTTGTGCTCGTGCGTGGCGATCAGCAGGTGCAGGTGGCCGTCCGTCTCTTCGTGGATGCTGGCGACCACCTCCTCCATCTTCACGTCCGTCATCTGCGCGCCCAGCGTGCCGCAGTCGATCACCGCGTGCACGGGGCCGCCCGGCGTGGCGAAGCTCACCAGGAAGCAGTCGCCCAGCCCCTGGCGGTACATGCGGACGCGGACGCGGTAGGCGTCGGGGTTGCTCATCGCGGTCACCCGTTGGCGCGGTGAAGGAGGGCGAAGGGCTCGCGCGGGGCGTGGCGGGAACGGTCCTCCTCGTCCCCCGTGATCAGCGCCTCCGGCGGGCCGAAGTAGGTGGCGCGCAGCCCCCGCTGCACCTGCTCCGCCAGGTGCGCGCGCTGCCGCGCCTGGCGCGTGGCGCTCGACACCGGCTTGCGGATGCAGTAGGTGATGCGGGGCACCTTGAGGTCCGCCACCACGGTGGAGCCGCCCTGGAACACCATCCTCCGGTCCGACCCGTCCCCGGCCGGGACGACCACCTCCTGCGTGAGCTGGAAGAACATCTGCAGGTACGGGGTGCCGTCCGGGCGCAGCCGGGTGGCGAAGTGCGTGGAGTGCACCTCGAACTTCTCGCCGGGGAGCAGCCCCAGGAACTCGGCGTCGCGCGCTCCCTCGTCCCCGCTCGCGAAGTGCTTCTCCAGCATCTCGTGCAGAAAGAAGCGCGTCCTCCGCTCCTCGTCGAAGATCTCCCTGCGGGTGGCGGCGTACAGCTGCTTTTGCGCGCCCTTGCGCATCACCTTCAGGATCTCGTTCAGCGCCGGCGAGGGCTGGCGGTCGTCCTCCTCCGGGACCCGCCAGCGCAGGTTCTCCACCGAGAGCGTGCGCAGGTCGCGGGGGTAGAGTCCGCGGCGCCGGAACGCCTCCACGAAGGCCACGCGGTACTCGCGCCCGTCCTCCGGCACCAGGTCCACGTCGGCGGTGATGAGCGCGCGCAGGTACTCGCCGAAGGTCAGGTCCACCGGCGGGCAGTAGTCCAGCGCCCGCACGCACATGGTCAGCACGTGCGCGGCCGCCTTGCCCGCCTCGTCCGCCAGGCGGTTCACCAGGTCGGGGTGCACGGCGCCGGGCTGAAGGATGCCGCTGCCCCCCGTGTACAGCCGCAGCAGGTCGCTCGTGCGGGACTTGTAGATGGAAAGGAAGGCGCTGAACACCGCCGCCACCAGGATGGCGCCGCGGGCGTGCGGCTCCACGGTGCGGTCGTACTCGGTGGGATCCACGGGGTGCGGCTGCCACTGCCCGGACTGCGGATCGAAGCGGCCGATGGCGTCGCGCAGGGCGCCGCGCTGCCCCGTGGTGCGGCCGAACTGGCTGGCCAGCTGCCCCAGCAGGTTCTCCTGCGAGTGGATGTCGCCCTGGGTGGCGGCGATCTGGTGGCGCAGGATCTCGGGAAAGGTGAAGTGCTGGAACATGGCCACGATGTCGGCGAACGCCTCGTGGAACGCCAGCATGTCGGGGTTGGTGGCCTGGCCCAGCCGCCGGTGCAGCCCGTCCAGCAGCGCGTGCGCCGTCTCGTGGGCGATCACGTCGTGCGAGAGGGCGGTGAACACCATGCCGCCCGGCACGTGCTCCCCCGGCTCGTCGGCAGAGGCGGGAAAGTAGCCGAAGAGCAGGGCCTTCTTTGCCGGGCTGTAGTAGGCGTTGGCCTCGCGCAGCGCGTGCGGGTACACCCGCAGCCGGCCGACGTAGTGCGAGTCGTCCCTGGGGTTCTTGCCCCGCCCGGGCGGCCCGGGCGACCAGAGCGCCTTGCGTCCCAGGGCGCGCTCGAAGTTGTGGATGGTGAGCTGGGCCACCGCGTACACCATCTGCTGGTGGAACTGCGGCGTGCCCTCGGAGGGGGGGAGCCCGTCCTGGGCCAGCAGGTGGGGGTGGTCCAGGTCCACCGGCTCGTAGAAGCACCTGCCCGCCGGGTCGATGTCCACCACCTCAAGGTACTTGCCCCGCGGACCCGGCAGCAGCGGTTCCCAGGGGATCTTGAACACCACCTCGCTGATGGGCGCGGTGTCCAGCCGCTGCGCCATGCTGGGGTCCAGCGCGTACCCGCGCAGGTAGCGGTACACGGGGGGCGAGATGGTGTCCCTGGCGGGCTGGGGAGAGCTCACGGGTGGAATTCGGCGGAAGGTGCGGGAAAGGACCGTCTCCGCCTCCCAAGATGCACGCGTCCGCACGCACGCGACAGGATTTTATTCGCCGGAAGGGATCGGGTCCGGCGGGGCCCTCACCCGGCTCGCCCGAGGCTCGCCACCCTCTCCCACAAACTGCGTGGGAGAGGGTGTAAACTTCCGGCAGCATGCCGTGTCCGTGAGGCAACGTCGTTCGACCGGCCAGCCTCGCGCCCGGCGGTTGAAACCGCTGCTGGAACGTCACGAAGTCCGCCTGCGCGGACTGCTCCCCCGGAGACCCGAGGGACCAGGCACGACCGCGATGCGGAACCGGCGCCAACTGCATGACTGGCTCAGCGCAACGCGTTGTCATCCTGAGAGTGTGTGTAAGAATCTCCCTGGAGCTTGTTTTCCTGAGAGGGTGTTGCCAAACCGCACCCGAGCCTTGTCTTCCTGAGGGAGGCGCCGCGCCTGCCCTGGCGTTCACACCGCACTCTGGCGCCGACCGAAGGATCTTGCCGGCAGAGCCGAGGGGC
>DATAAG010000345.1:0-10350 GCA_036260235.1 Longimicrobium sp. | reverse complement strand
GGCGACGAGATGGCGCCGCCGGCGGAGCTGCGGGACGCGCTGCGGCGCACCCTGCCGGACTACATGGTGCCGTCGTTCATCGTGCCGATGGACGAGCTGCCGCTGACGCCCAACGGCAAGGTGGACCGCCGCGCGCTCCCCGAGCCGGAGTACGCCGCCGGGGGCGGGTACGTGGCGCCGCGGACGCGGGCGGAGCGGGAGGTGGCGGAGATCTGGGCGGAGGTCATGGGGCTGGAGCAGGTCGGCATCCACGACGACTTCTTCGCCCTGGGCGGGCACTCGCTGCTGGCGACGCGCGTGGTCGCCCGCATCCGCCAGGCGTTCGACGCCGAGGTGCCGCTCCGCGCCCTCTTCGAGGCGCCGACGGTGGCCGGGCTGGCGGCGCTGATCGAGGGGAGCGCGCGCGCCGCGCTGCCGCCGATCGTCCCCGTGGAGCGCGACCGTCCGCTCCCGCTCTCCTTCGCGCAGCAGCGGCTCTGGTTCCTGGACCAGTTCGAGCCCGGCACCGCGCTCTACAACGTCCCCTCCGCGCTCCGCCTCTCCGGCGCGCTGGACGTGGCCGCGCTGGAGCGCGCCGTGGGCGAGGTGGTCCGCCGCCACGAGGCGCTGCGCACGACCTTCGCCGCGAACGGGGACGAGCCGGTGCAGGTGATCGCCCCCGCCGGCGACCTGCCGCTCGCGGTGGAGCCGGTGGACGGCGAGGAGGGGGCCAGGGCGCGGGTGCGGGAGGAGTCGTTCCGGCCCTTCGACCTGGCGCGCGGGCCGCTCTTCCGCGCCTTCCTCTTCCGGATCGCGGAGGACGACCACGTCCTGCTGGTGGTGATGCACCACGCCGTCAGCGACGGGTGGAGCCTGGGCGTGCTCTACCGCGAGCTGGCCGCGCTCTACGACGCCTTCCACCGCGGCGAGGAGCCGGCGCTGCCGCCGCTGGCGGTGCAGTACGCTGACTACGCGGTGTGGCAGCGCGAGCACCTGGCCGGCGGCGAGATGGAGCGCCAGCTGGCGTGGTGGAAGGAGCGGCTGGCCGGCGCTCCCGCGCTGCTGGAGCTGCCCACGGACCGCCCGCGCGCCGCCGGGCTGGGCCACGACGGCGCCAGCGAGCACGTGGTCCTGCCGCCGGAGCTGTCGGAGGCGATCCACGCGGTCGCGCGGCGGGAGGGCGCCACGCTCTTCATGACGCTGCTGGCCGCGTACCAGGTGCTGCTGGCGCGCTGCAGCGGCCAGGACGACGTGGTGGTCGGCAGCCCCATCGCCGGGCGCAACGCGGCGGAGACGGACGGGCTGATCGGCTTCTTCGTCAACACGCTGGCGCTGCGGACGGACCTCTCGGGCGATCCCACCTTCCGCGAGCTGCTGCAGCGCGTCCGCGAGACCACGCTGGAGGCGTACGCGCGGCAGGACCTGCCGTTCGAGAAGCTGGTGGAGGAGGTGCAGCCGGAGCGCAGCCTGACGCACGCGCCCATCTACCAGGCCTTCTTCAACCTGCTGAACGACGGCGACGCCACGCTGCGGCTGCCGCAGGTGCGCGCGGACCGCTTCGGCGTCGGCGGCGCGGCGGCCAAGGACGACCTGAGCCTGGGCGCCATCGAGCGGGCGGAGGGGCTGGTGCTCGTCCTCGCCTACCGCACGCAGCTCTTCGACGCGTCCACCATCCGCCGGCACCTGGCGCAGCTGCGCGTGCTGCTGGAGGGGATCGCAACGGACGCGGACCGGCGGATCAGCGCCCTCCCGCTGCTGACGGACGAGGAGCGCGAGACCGTCGTCCACGCCTGGAACCGGACGGAGTCGCCGTACGCGGCCGGCCCCGTGCACGCGCTCGTCTCGGAGCAGGCGCGGCGCACGCCGGACGCGCCCGCCGTGGTGCAGGGCGGGGAAGCGCTCACCTTCGCGGCGCTGGAGGAGCGGTCGAACCGCCTGGCGAACCACCTGGTGCGCCTGGGCGTGGCGCGCGGCGAGATGGTGGCGATCTCGATGGACCGCTCGCCCTCGCTGCTGGTGGCGATGCTGGCGGTGTGGAAGGCCGGCGCCGCGTACGTTCCGGTGGATCCGGCGTACCCGGAGGACCGCCGCGCCTACATGCTGGAGGACTCCGGCGCCTCCGTCGTGCTCACCGATTCGGCGTCGGTGGATGCGATGCCGGCGACGGAGGCGCGCGCCGTCGTCGTCGACCGCATCGACCTCTCGGCGGAGGATGATTCCGCGCTGGCGACCGGCGTCGAAGCGGACGACCTGGCCTACGTCATCTACACCTCCGGATCGACCGGACGGCCGAAGGGCGTGATGGTGCCGCACGGCGGCGTCGTCAACTTCCTCCTGTCGATGGCCCGCGAGCCGGGGATCGGCGCGGACGACGTGCTGGTCGCCGTCACCTCGCTGTCGTTCGACATCGCCGTCCTGGAGCTGCTCCTGCCCCTGCTCGTGGGCGCGAAGGTGGTCGTCGCGACGCGCGAGGAGGCGATGGACGCAGCGCGGCTGGCGGAGCTGCTGCGCTCCTCCGGCGCCACCGTAATGCAGGCGACGCCGGCCACCTGGCGGATGCTGGTGCAGTCCGGGTGGAGCGGCGATCCGCGGCTGGCGATCCTCTCCGGCGGCGAAGCGCTGCAGGTGGATCTCGCCCGCGAGCTCCTCCCCCGCGGCCGCGCGCTCTGGAACGTGTACGGGCCGACGGAGACCACCATCTGGTCCGCCGTGCAGCGCGTGGAGTCCGCCGACGCCATCCACCTGGGCCGGCCGATCGCGAACACCACGCTCTACGTGGTTGACCCGGCGCTGAACCCGTGCCCGCTGGGCGTCGCCGGCGAGCTGCTCATCGGCGGCGACGGCGTGGTGCGCGGCTACCTGTGCCGCCCCTCACTGACGGCGGAGCGCTTCGTCCCCGACCCGTTCTCCGCGACTCCGGGCGCCCGCCTCTACCGTACCGGCGACCGCGTGCGGGCGGTGGAGCGCACTGACGCACTGACGCACTCACGCACTCACGCACTCGAGTTCCTGGGGCGCATCGACTTCCAGGTGAAGGTCCGCGGCTTCCGCATCGAGCTGGGGGAGATCGAGTCCGCCCTGGCCGACCATCCCGCCGTGCGGCAGGCGGTCGTGGTGGTGCGCGAGGACGGCGGCGACGCCCGCATCGTCGCCTACCTGGTCCCCGGGGGCGGCGCGCCGTCGTCCGAGGAGCTGCGGCAGGCGCTGGCGAAGCGTCTCCCGGACTACATGCTCCCCTCCGCGTACGTGGCGCTGGAGGCGATGCCGCTGACGCCCAACGGCAAGGTGGACCGCAAGGCCCTCCCCGCGCCGGAGTGGAGCGGCGACGCGGAGACGTACGTGGCGCCGCGCACCGCGACGGAGCAGGCGCTGGCGGGGGTGTGGGAGGAGCTGCTGGGCGCCGAGCGCGTGGGCCTGAACGACGGCTTTTTCACCCTGGGCGGGCACTCGCTGCGGGCCGCGCGGCTGGCGTCGCGGGTGCGCGTGGTGTTCGGCGTGGAGCTGCCGCTGCGGGCGGTCTTCGAGCACGCCACCCTGGGCGCGCTGGCGGCGGAGATTGACCGCCTGCGGGCGCAGGGCGCCACCCCGCTCCCCCCGCTGCAGCCGGTGGACCGGGACCAGCCGCTCCCGCTCTCCTTCGCGCAGCAGCGGCTGTGGTTCATCGACCGGCTGGAGCCGGGGACCACGCAGTACAACATGCCCGTGGCCCTGCGCCTCGCCGGCGAGCTGGACGGGCCGGCGCTGGCCCGCGCCGTGGGCGGGCTGATCGCCCGGCACGAGTCGCTGCGGACGACCTTCGCCCTGCGCGAGGGCGCGGCGGTGCAGGTGATCGCCCCCGCGGCGGATGACTATCAGCTCCCGTTCGAGGACTTCTCCACGGCGGACGATCCCGAGGCCGCGGCGCTGCGGCGGGCCCGGGAAGAGGGCGCCACGCCCTTCGACCTGGAGCGCGGGCCGCTCTTCCGCGCGAAGCTGCTGCGCGTCGCCGCCGACCGGCACCTGCTGCTGGTGAACATGCACCACGCCGTCAGCGACGGGTGGAGCCTGAACCTGGTCTTCCGCGAGATCGCCGCGCTCTACGACGCGTTCTCGCGCGGGGAGCCGTCGCCGCTGGCGCCGCTGCCGGTGCAGTACGCGGACTTCGCGGCGTGGCAGCGCGCCGCCCTTGCCGGCGAGGCGCTGGAGGAGCGGCTGGCCTTCTGGCGGAGCGCGCTGGCCGGCGCCCCCGCCGTGCTGGAGCTGCCCACCGACCATCCGCGCCCCGCCGTGCAGACCTTCCGCGGCGGCCGCGAGGCGCTGCGGCTGCCGGCGGAGGTGCTGGAGTCGCTCCGCGCGCTTGGCCGGCGCGAGGGCGCCACCCTCTTCATGACGGTGCTGGCCGCCTACCAGGCGCTGCTGGGCCGCCACGCCGGCCAGGACGACGTGGTGGTGGGCACGCCCGTCGCCGGGCGCACGCGGGCGGAGACGGAGGGCGTGGTGGGCTTCTTCGTCAACACGCTGGCGCTGCGGGCGCGGCTGGACGGCGACCCCGACTTCCGCGGCCTGCTGGCGCGGGTGCGCGAGACCACGCTGGGCGCGCTGGCCAACCAGGACCTGCCCTTCGAGAAGCTGGTGGAAGAGGTGCAGCCGGAGCGGAGCATGGCGTACAGTCCCGTCTTCCAGGCCTTCTTCCAGCTCACCGGCGCGCCGGAGGAGCCGCTGCGGATGGGCGGGCTGCGGGCGGACTCCATCTCCGCCGACGACGGCTCCGTCAAGTTCGACCTCTCCCTGATCGCGGACGAGGGCGCGGACGGGCTGGGGCTGATGTTCGCCTACAACGCGGACCTCTTCGCGCCGTCCACCATCCGCCGGATGCTGGACCAGCTGGCTGCGCTCCTCACCGCCGCCGCGGCCGAGCCCGCGCGCCGCCTCTCCGAGCTGCCGCTCCTCTCGGACGAGGAGGCGGAGCGCATCGCGGCGTGGCAGGCCGGCCCGGCGCTCCCGGCCGGGATCCCGCTCTTCCCGGAGCAGTTCGCCCTCACCGCGCGGCGGGTGCCGGACGCCGCCGCCGTCATCCACGGCGACCGGTCACTCACCTACGCGGAGCTGGACGCGCGCTCCGCCCGCCTGGCGAACCACCTGCGCCGCCTGGGCGCGGGCCCGGAGGTGCGCGTGGGGCTCTGCCTGCCGCGCACCCCGGAGCTGGTCGTCGCCGAGCTGGCGGTGATCCGGTCCGGCGGCGTGGTCGTCGCGCTGGAGCCGCACTTTCCGCCGGAGCGCATCGCCGGGGTGCTGGGGGATGCGGGCGCGTCCATCCTCATCTCGACGAGCGAGGTCCTGGCGCCGGTCGCGGTGCCGGAGAGCTGCCGCACGCTGCTGCTGGACGACGAGGCGCTGCGCCAGGCGGTCGGCGCGGAATCCGCGGAGGCGCCGGCGGTCGACATCCCGCCGCAGGCGCTGTGGGCCGTCTTCTACACCTCCGGCTCCACCGGCAAGCCCAAGGGGGTGATGGTGCCCCACGGGGGGCTGGCCGCGTACGTGGACTGGATGCGCCGCCGCTTCCCGGTGGCGGAGGGCGAGCGGGTGCTGGCCGCCACCTCCGCCTGCTTCGACGTGCACGTCTGCGAGGTGCACCACGCCCTGGCCAGCGGCGCCGCGATGGTGCTGGTGAAGGACGCGCTGGCGCTGGCGGAGCTGCCGGGGGACCTCGGCCTGGCGCAGGCGGGGATGGTGCCCACCGCCGCCCGCGAGCTGCTGGCCGTGGGCCGCTTCCCGTCCGTCTCCAGGCGCGTGCACCTGGGCGGCGAGGCCGTGCCGCCGGACCTGGCGCGCGACCTGTACGCCGCCGGCGTCCCGTCCGTGGAGAACCTGTACGGCCCCACGGAAGACACCGTCTTCTCCACCCACGCCCCGCTCCCCGCCGGCGGCCGCGTCACCGTGGGCCGGCCGGTGGACGGGCGGCGGGCGTACGTGCTGGACGTGAACCTCCGCCCCGTCCCCGCGGGCGTGGTCGGCGAGCTGTACCTGGGCGGCTGCGGCGTGACCCGCGGCTACCTGGGCCGCCCGGGGCTCACCGCCGAGCGCTTCGTCCCCGATCCGCAGGGCGTGGCGGGGGAGCGGATGTACGCCACCGGCGACCGCGCCCGCTGGCTGCCGAACGGCGAGCTTGAGTTCCTGGGCCGCATCGACTTCCAGGTGAAGGTGCGCGGCTTCCGCATCGAGCCGGGCGAGATCGAGGCCGTCCTCCGCCAGCACCCGCTGGTGCGCGACGCCGTGGTCGCCGCGCGCGGGGCGGACACGGCGAAGCGGCTCCTGGCCTGGGTGGTGGCGGACGAGGGCGCCGCGCCCGACGCCGCCGAGCTGGCGGCGTGGGTCAGGGAGCGGCTCCCCGCCTACATGGTGCCCACCGGCTTCGGCGTCCTCCCCGCCTTCCCGCGCACGGCGACGGCGAAGGTGGACCGCAGGGCCCTGCCGGAGCCGGAGCACGCCTCCGCCGGGGCGGAGTACGTCGCCCCCGCCACGCCGACGGAGGTGATCGTCGCCGAGGTGTTCGCGCAGGTGCTGGAGGTGGAGCGGGTGGGCGCCACCGACGACTTCTTCGCCCTGGGCGGGCACTCGCTCAAGGGAATGCACGCCTGGTCCTACCTGCGCGACCGCTGCGGCGTGGAGCTGCCGCTGCGCGCGCTGTTCGAGCATTCCACCGTGCGGGCGCTGGCGCGCGCCGTGGACGAGGCGCCCCGCGCACCGGCGGCGGCGCAGGCGGTCCGCGTGACGGCGCGCCGCAGGACGGTGCGCGCCGTACGCGTGGTGCAGGCGGAGGACGAGGCCGCCCCCGGCTCCCTGCCGGCGGCGGAACAGGCATCCACGGCCGCGGCGCTCGAGCCGGCGGCGGGAGGGGATCGCTGATGTCCGTGATGGAGACCATGCCCGGGGCGCCGGAGAGCGTGGAGGCGTTCGTCGCCCCCGCGTCGTTCGGCCAGGAGCGCTTCTGGCTGATGGACCGGATGGACCCCGGCAAGACGGCCTGGTCCCTTCCCGTGGTCCTGCGGCTGCGGGGCCCGCTCCAGGCGGAGGCGCTGGAGGCGGCGTTCGACGAGCTGGCGCAGCGCCACGAGTCGCTGCGCACCGTGCTGCAGTGGATGGAGGACGGCCTCTCCCAGGTCATCTTCCCCCACGGCCAGCTCCCGCTGCACGTCTTCGACCTGCGCGAGCTGCCGGAGCCCGAGCGCGAGCCGGAGGCGCGGCGGCGCCTGGCGAAGGAGGTGGCGCGTCCCTTCAACCTGGAGACGGGGCCGCTGGCGCGCGCCCGCCTCTACCGGCTGGCGGACGACCACCACCTCCTCCTCTTCAACCTGCACCACGCCGTCACCGACGGGTGGTCCACGGGGATCCTCCTCCGCGAGCTCTCCGCCCTCTACGGCGCCTTTGCCTGCGGCGAGCCCTCGCCGCTGCCGGAGCCGGAGCTGCAGTACGCCGACTTCGCGGAGTGGCAGCGCGAGCAGATGGCCGTGCTGCTGGAGCCGCAGCTGGCCTGGTGGCGGCGCGCGCTGGCCGGCGCGCCCGCCCTCCTGGAGCTGCCGACGGACCGGCCCCGCCCGCCGGTGCACGACGGCCGCGGCGCGACGGAGCCGGTCACCATCCCGCCGGTGACGGCCGCCGCCGTGCACGCGCTGGCGCGGTCGCACGGCTCCACCCCCTTCATGGTGCTGCTGGCCGCCTTCCAGGCGCTGCTGGCCCGCTGGGCGCGGCAGGACCAGGTGGTGGTCGGCACCCCGGTCGCGGGGCGGACGCGGCCGGAGACGCGGGACGTGGTGGGCTTCTTCGTCAACACGCTGGCGCTGCGGACGGACCTCTCCGGCGACCCGCCCTTCGACGAGCTGCTGCGCCGGGTGCGCGAGACGGTGCTGGGCGCCTTCAGCAACCAGGACCTGCCGTTCGAGAAGCTGGTGGACGAGCTGAACGTCCCCCGCAGCGCCGCGCACGCCCCCGTCTTCCAGGCGATGTTCGTCCTGCAGAACACCCCCGAGGTCTCGCTGGCCTTCCCCGGCATCCAGGTGGAGCCGGCCGGGGCGGACGGCGGCACCTCGCCCTTCGACCTGCGGATGGGGCTGGTGGAGCAGGGGGGGGAGATCGCGGGCGGGCTGCAGTACGCCGGCGCCCTCTTCGACCGCGCCACCATCCAGGGGATGATCGCGCAGTACCGCACCCTGCTGGCGGCGGCGTGCGCCGATCCCGATCTCCGCCTCTCCGCCCTCCCGCTCCTTTCGGAGGAGGACGCGGCGGCGGTGCTGCGGGCCGGCAGCCGCGCGGGCGATCCGTATTCCGCCCTGCCGGTCCACGCCCTGGTGGCCGCGCAGGCGCGGCGGACGCCGGACGCCCCCGCCGTCTCCTGCCGCGGCGAGACGCTCACCTACGCCCAGCTGGAGGAACGCTCCAGCCGCCTGGCGCGCCGCATCCGCCGCCTGGGGGTGGACCACGGCTCCCTGGTGGCGATCTCCATGGACCGCTCGCCCGCGCTGCTGGTGTCCATGCTGGCCGTGTGGAAGGCGGGCGCCGCGTACGTCCCCGTCGATCCCGCGTACCCGGAGCAGCGCCGCGACTTCATGCTCTCCGACGCGAACGTGGACGTGGTGCTGGCGGACGCCGCCTCCGCGCCCGGGGTGCCGGGGTCGCACCAGGTGGTGGTGGTCGACGACCTGGACCTCTCGGGCGAGGACCCGTCGGCGCCGCGGGTGGACGTGGACCCGGACGAGCGGGCGTACGTCATCTACACCTCCGGCTCCACCGGCCGCCCCAAGGGGGTGATGGTGCCGCACCGGGGCGTGGCCAACTTCCTGGCGTCGATGGCGGAGGAGCCGGGGATCGATGCCCGCGACGTGATGGTCGCCGTCACCAGCCTGTCGTTCGACATCGCCGTGCTGGAGCTGCTCCTCCCCCTCACCGCCGGCGCAAAGGTGGTGGTCGCCACGCGCGAGGAGACGATGGACGCCGGCCGCCTGTCGCGCCTGCTGCACGATGAGGGCGCCACGGTGATGCAGGCGACCCCGGCCACCTGGCGCCTGCTGGCGGGCTCCGGGTGGGCGGGAAAGGAGGATCTCGCCATCCTCTCCGGCGGCGAGGCGCTGCAGGCGGACCTGGCGCGGGAGCTCATCCCCCGCGGCCGCGCCGTCTGGAACCTGTACGGGCCCACGGAGACGACGATCTGGTCCGCGGTGCAGAAGGTGGAGTCGGCGGAGTCCATCCACCTGGGCCACCCGATCGCCAACACGCAGCTGTACGTGCTGGACGACACGCTGCGGCCGTGCCCGGCGGGCGTGCCCGGGGAGCTGTTCATCGGCGGGGACGGGGTGGTGCGCGGCTACCTGCGGCGCCCGGCGCTCACGGCGGAGCGCTTCGTCCCCGATCCCTTCTCGGCGGAGCCGGGCGCGCGGCTCTACCGCACCGGCGACCTGGTGCGCCGCCGCGCGGACGGCGCGCTGGAGTTCCTGGGGCGCACCGACTTCCAGGTGAAGGTGCGCGGCTTCCGCGTGGAGCTGGGCGAGATCGAGGCGCGGCTGGCGGAGCACCCCTCCGTGGCGCAGGCCGTCGCCGTCGTCCGCCAGGACGCTCCGGGCGACGCGCGGCTGGTGGCCTACGTGGTCCCCGCGGGCGATCCGCCGGGCGCGGACGTGCTGCGGCGCGCGCTCGCCCAGCGGCTGCCGGACCACATGGTCCCCAGCGCGTACGTGATGCTGGACGCGTTCCCGCTGACGCCCAACGGCAAGGTGGACCGCCGCGCCCTCCCGGCGCCGGAGGCGCGCCGCGACCTGGCCGGCGGCTTCGTGGAGGCGGCCACGGAGGCGGAGGAGAAGATCGCCGCGATCTGGCGCGAGGTGCTGGGGACGGACCGCGTGGGGGTGGAGGACAACTTCTTCGACCTGGGCGGCAACTCGCTCTCGCTCATCCGCCTGGCCCAGCGGCTGGCGGAGGCGATGGGGAGCACGGCGACGGCGGTGGACCTGTTCCGCTTCCCCACCGTGCGGGCCCAGGCCGCGCACCTGGCGGCGGACCCGGAGCCGGAGCCCGCTCCCGCGCCGCCCGGCACGGAGAGCGCCGAGCGTGCGCGCCAGGGCCAGAACCGCATGGCCATGCTGCGCGGGATGCGGAAGTAGGCCCCTCCCCCCGACCCCCTCCCCGCACAAACTGCGTGCGGAGAGGGGGAGATGGGCAGGGTCTCACTGCGTCCACGGGGCCCTCTCCCCCGCCCGGCCTTTCGCTCGTTCCTCGCGACGGCGGGCGACCCCTCCCCCAACTTCGGGGGAGGGGTGGTGAGGGAGGGTTCGGGGTGTCCCGGATGGATCGGCGCGAGCGGCAGGCGTCCCCCATCCCCGACCCCCTCCCCGCACAAACTGC
>DATAAG010000344.1:0-2848 GCA_036260235.1 Longimicrobium sp. | reverse complement strand
CGGGTGGCGCGGACCAGGGAGGCGGCATACTCCAGGACGTTGTCCGCCACCGGCACCTCGCGCACCCAGCGCTGCAGGGTGAGCACCCGCTCCGCGTCCAGCACCGGCTGCACGTGCGCGTCCTCCACCCCCGTCGTGGCGCGCAGGATCATCACCTCCTCCTCCGCGGACGGGTAGTCCAGGCGGATGTCGAACATGAAGCGGTCCAGCTGCGCCTCGGGGAGCGGATAGGTGCCCTCCTGCTCCACCGGGTTCTGCGTGGCCAGCACGAAGAACGGGCGCGGGAGGATGAGGTCCTCCCCGCCCGCCGTCACGCGGCCCTCCTGCATGGCCTCCAGCAGCGCCGCCTGCGTCTTGGGCGGCGTGCGGTTGATCTCGTCCGCCAGCAGCACCTGGGTGAAGATGGGGCCGCGGATGAAGCGCGCCGCGCGGCGCCCCGTCGTGCGGTCCTCCTCGATGACCTCCGTGCCGGTGATGTCGCCGGGCATGAGGTCCGGGGTGAACTGCACCCGCCGGAACTCCAGCTCCAGCGCCTCGGCGAGCGTGCGCACCAGCAGCGTCTTGGCCAGCCCGGGGACGCCCACCAGCAGGGCGTGGCCCCCGGCCAGCAGGCACATCATCACCTCTTCGAGCACCTGCTGCTGCCCCACGATGCGGCGCTGCACCTGCGCCTTCAGGCGGCCGGCGTCGGCCAGCAGGGTCTCGACTTCGTTCTCGGCGGTGACCAACGGAAATCCTCTGCGCAACGTGGGGAGGGACGGACCACTCCGGATACCGCGACGGGGATGCTAAGTTCCTAGCACCCCTCGCGCAACGCGGCGCGGCGGCTGGGGCGTACCGGGATGGAAGTACGGGGCCAGCCGCGCGCGCCGGTTGGGCATTAGACCCGCGAGGGGGCCGGAGCGTTGCGAGGGGAAGTACCGAGTACCGAGTACCAAGTACCTTGTACCAAGCAGGAGAGCGGCTGTGACAATGGTACTCGGTACTCAAGCGCTTTCGCACTCACGCACTCACGCACTTGTCTACTCACGCACTCATTGACGGAAGCCGCCGCGGCGCGCAGGTTGATGGCCCGCCCGGATTCGCGCCGCAGCACACCCCCGCGCCGATCCCGTCCCGCGAACCCCGTACACCCTGCGCATGTCCGTTCTGCAGCGACTCACGCGCCGCAAGCCCATCTCGGAGCTGCTCACCGAAGAGGGCCATCCCAACGCGCTCAAGCGCGAGCTGGGCGCCGGCGACCTGATCATGCTGGCCATCGGCGCGGTGATCGGCGCCGGCATCTTCTCGTCCATCGGCACGGCGGCGGCGGGCGAGATCAACCCCGACGGCACGGTGGTGCGCTACGGCGCCGGCCCCGCGCTCATCATCTCGTTCATCCTCCTGGGGCTGGTCTGCGGGCTGGCGGCGCTCTGCTACGCGGAGCTGGCGTCCATGATTCCCCAGGCCGGCAGCGCGTACGCCTACTCGTACGCCACCCTGGGCGAGCTGATCGCGTGGATCATCGGCTGGGACCTGATCCTGGAGTACGCGGTCGGCAACATCGCGGTAGCCGTGGCGTGGAGCGGCTACTTCGGCTCGTTCCTCAGCGGCTTCGGGATCACGCTGCCGGACTACCTGACCCACGGCTACCGCTCCGTCATCAAGAGCAGCGACCCCGAGGTGCGTGCGCTGCTGGAGACGGCGCCGCGGATCTTCGGCGACACGCCGCTGCTGGTGAACATCCCGGCGGCGGTCATCGTGCTGCTGATCACCTGGCTGCTGCTGCTGGGCGTGCGCGAGAGCGCGCGGGCCAACAACATCATGGTGGTGATCAAGCTGCTGGTGCTGGGGCTGTTCGTGGTGGCGGGGCTGACGCAGTTCAACCCGGACAACTTCACCCCGTTCGCCCCCAACGGCTGGCGGGGGATCCACCAGGGCGCAGCCATCGTCTTCTTCGCGTACATCGGCTTCGACGCCATCTCCACGGCGGCGGAGGAGACCAGGAACCCGCAGCGCAACATGCCCATCGGCATCCTGGGCGGGCTGGCGATCTGCACCGTCATCTACGTGATCGTGGGCGCCGTGGCCGCGGGCCTGGTGCCCTACACGGAGCTGGCCGGCGCGGACCCGCTGGCGCAGGCGCTGCAGCTGGCGGGGCTGGGGACGGCGGGGTGGATCGTGTCGTTCGGCGCGGTGATCTCGCTCACGGCGGTGCTGCTGGTGTTCCAGTACGGGCAGCCGCGCATCTTCTACGCGATGGGACGCGACGGGCTGCTGCCGCGCTGGTCCACCCGGCTGAGCACGAAGGCGCGGGTGCCGTACGTGACCACGCTGGTCACCGGCCTGGTGGTGGCGGCCGGGGCGCTGTTCGCGGACGAGAACGAGATCTACGACCTCACCAACATCGGCACGCTGTCGGCGTTCGCCATCGTGTGCATCGGGGTGCTGGTGCTGCGCATCAAGGATCCCGACCGCCCGCGCCCCTTCCGCGTGCCCTTCGTGTGGCCGGTGACCATCGGCGGGGCGGCGGCGTGCATCTACATCATGGCGGGGCTGCCCAGGCACGCGTGGGAGCGGTTCGGGATCTGGATGGCGATCGGCCTGATCCTGTACTTCGTCTACGGCTACTGGCACAGCACCCTGCGCGGGCCCAAGGGCACGCGCGAGCCCGGCGCGCCGAACAGCTGAGTGCGTTAGTGCGTTAGTGCGTTAGTGCGTTAGTGCGTTAGTGCGTTAGTGCGTTAGTGCGTTAGTGCGTTAGTGCGCCAGAGGCAGGATGGAGGCGGCGGCTCCCGGGCGAGGGGCCGCCGTTTTCGTTCGGGCCCTCACCCGCTCGCTCAGGCTCGCACCCTCTCCCACAAACTGC
>DATAAG010000343.1:0-5060 GCA_036260235.1 Longimicrobium sp. | reverse complement strand
CCCGCCCCTCCCTGCCCCGCACCTGGTCTCGCAGACGGGATTCGGCCCCGCTTCCAGCTCTGGAAGCGGGGCCGATGTGCATGTTGGTCCACGCTGCGCTTTCGGCGGAACTCCGGGCGTCCCGGCCTGTACGGCCCTGTGGTTCCGCAAGGCGGCGGCGTCCTCGCCGCGCGCCTGCGGAACGGCGGGATGCCTGCCGCGCCGGCATCCGGCGCGGCCGGGACCCGGCCCCATCCTCTCTGGAGGTGCAGCATGCCGGAACCCGACCAGATCGAAGGCTACATCCTGGACCGCGGCGGGATGGTCATCAACGTGAAGCACCCCCGCTTCCTCGGCGGTGCGCGGGGCAAGGCGCACATACCGAACGAGAACGTGGACGACGCCCCGGCGATCAACGCCGCGCTGGCGGAAGCGCGCAAGACGGGAGAGTACGGGTCGGGCGTGACGGGGGCGATCGTCTACTTTCCCCCGGGCGTCTACCGGGTGGACACGCCGCTGGACTGCAACCTCCGGCAGTTCAACCTGCTGGGCGCCGGGTCGCACCAGACGGTGATCCGCGGCAACACCGGCGACCGCAGCGCCATCATCGAGATGGTGGCGGGCGGACACTCCAGCATCAGGGGGATGTTGCTGGAAACGCGCGACCAGCCCGAACCGTCTTCGGTGGGCGTCCTGTACGGGCGTGACCAGTTCGGGCGCCAGTCGCTGATGATGAGCCTGGAGGACGTCTCCATCCGGCTGCGCAGCAACCCGAACGCCAACATCGTGGCAGAAGGCGGCGTGATCCAGGAGTCCGGCACCATCGGGATCTACAACGTGGGGGTGGAGGGGTTCAGCGTGCACAACTGCTTCGTGCTCGCCGACACCGCCTGCTTCTTCGGCACGGAAAACTCCTACGGGATCGAGGTGTCCCACGACCACGACATCCCGCAGCTGGACCCCACCAAGCCCCTGGTCCCCATGACGATGATGGGGGCCGGCGCATCGATGACGGTGGTGACGTTCTCGGGCGCCAACTGGCTTACCGGCATGTTCGGCCCGTCGGTTCGCATCGACGGAGGAGCGGACTTCATCATCGACGCGCACCTGAACAACGACTCGCCCCAGCCGGAAAACGCGTATCCCTACGCCATCGACGTGCGGGCGCAGGTCACCAACCTCGAGTACCGCGGGTCCATGGAGACCTACCAGTCGGTGATGCGCGTGGCGAGCGTGGTGCGGGGCCTGCGCCTGCACGCCTACACGCACTCCATGGGCGTGCTCTGGAAGCATCCCAACGGCGCGACGGTACCCGGGCCTCCCCGCGTGTACCTGGACGGCGGCACGCTGCGCGACAGCACCCTGCAGGTAGTGCCCACGCCCGGCACCATCGACGAGATCGATCCCAACACCCAGGTTGAATACGGCCGCGGCTACCTGATCAGGACCAGCGCGGCGGGAGGTGCCGTGGCAGGCTGCCAGATCTTTCTGCGGAAGCACCGGATCGACATGGGGAGCGGATCGCTGCGCGGCAACGTGATCCTGGTGGAGACGGACCTGAACGATCCCGGGTACGGCAGCCTGCCCCGGCTGGCCGCCGCCTCCCACGGAGGGAACCTGATCATCGCCCCCGACCAGGTAAGCACGGGCTGGTAGCGCGTCGCCGCGCTCATCGGGCCAGCGCTGGTAGGCGCGCAACCGCCGCCAGGGTGGCCACACCCCCTGAATCGGCCCCGCCCCGGGTCATCCCCCGAAGGCGGGGCCGACTGCGTACGCGCGGCAACCGGCAGGGGTCCGGCGGAGTCCTGCCCGATCCGCGAGATGCCGTGCGGGACGATCGCCCTCGCAGGGTCCGCCGGGTGGCGGCGCGCGTCCCGTGGCTGCGTTCTGGTGGGGGTCTTGCAGGACGGGCGGGCGGAGCAGCGAACCGCAATCCGCGGCCGCACTTACGGACGCGGATGCCGCCGCGCTTAACGATCGGCTAATGCCGCGCCCCTTCCGCGCCACCGGCGGAAGGCGCCATACTGAACGTGGCAAAGTCTCTGGAAGCGCAGATCCCCGGACGGACACACAGGAACGACGACCATGCTGGATCCGGTACGTGCCAAGCTCAAGCTGGTGGGCGTGACCGCGGGTGCCTTCGCCGGCGGGGTGCTGCTGGCGAGCGGGCTGGATTGGACCACGGGCTCCCACGCGGCCACCCTGCTGCAGAGCACCGAGCAGCCCTCGCACCAGGAGGTGCGCCCGGTCGCGGAGCTCAGCCAGGCGTTCATCTCCATCGCCGAGTCGGTGACGCCCGCCGTCGTCGCCATCGAGACGGAGCGCAGGGCGCCCGCGAACGCCCGCCGCGGCCGCGGCCGGGACGACGACGAGCCCAACCCGGGCTTTCCCTTCCCCTTCCCGCTCCCCCAGGGCCCGCAGGGTCCGCAGGAGGCCAGCGGCTCCGGCTTCCTGATCACCGAGGACGGCTACATCATCACCAACAACCACGTGGTGGCCGACGCGGACGAGATCAACGTGGTCCTGTCCGACAACCGGCAGCTGCGCGCGCGCCTCATCGGCCGCGATCCGCTGACGGACGTGGCGGTCATCAAGGTGGAAGGAAGCCGCTTTCCCGCGGTGCGCCTTGGCCGGTCGGAGGACGTGCGCATCGGCGAGTGGGTGCTGGCCATCGGCAACCCGCTGGACCTGGGCACCACCGTCACCTCCGGCATCGTCAGCGCGCAGGGGCGTACGCTCAACAACCTGATCGGCTCCAACGCGGGCGAGAACTTTCGCTGGGCCATCGAGGACTTCATCCAGACCGACGCGCCCATCAACCCCGGCAACTCCGGCGGGCCGCTGGTGAACCTGCGCGGCGAGGTCGTCGGCGTGAACTCGGCGATCGCCTCGCCCACGGGCTTCTATTCCGGCTACGGCTTCGCGGTCCCCATCGACCTGGCGCGCAAGATCGCCGACGACCTGATCCGCTACGGCCGCGTGCGCCGGCCCGCGGTGGGCATCCAGGTGACCAACGTGCGCCCGGAAGACGCGGAGGTCTACAGGCTGGAGCGCATCGCGGGGGTGGTGGCGCAGGACTTTCCGGCGGAAAGCCCCGCGCGCGAGGCGGGGGTGCGCCAGGGTGACGTGATCGTGGCGGTGGACGGCCGGCCGGTGCAGCGGGTGGGGCAGTTCCAGCGGATGATCGCCACCCGCCGCCCCGGCGAGACGGTGACGCTGGAGGTGATCCGCTACGGCGACCGCGAACGCTTCCAGGTGCGGCTGGCGGAGGCGCCCAACGCCGCCGAGCCCGCGCGCGAGGACCGCGCCCAGGCGGAGCCGGCGGCGGAGAGCTCCACCCGGCTGGGCGTGGCGGTGGCGCCCCTCACGCCGGAGCTGGCGCAGCGCTACCAGATCCAGGGCCAGACGCAGGGGCTGGTGGTGACGGACGTGGAGACCTACAGCGCGGCCGCCCGCTACGGCCTCAGGGAGGGCACCCGCATCCTGGCCGTGGACGGGCAGGCGGTGGCGGACGTGGCCACCTTCCGGCGCCTGGTGGAGCGCAAGCGCCCCGGCGAGGTGGTGTCGCTGCGCGTCATCTTCATCGGCGGCGAGAACGGCATCCTGAACGTTCGCCTGCCGGACTGACGCACTTCCGCACCTCTGCCGACACGGAGCGCCGCCCGATCATCGGGCGGCGCTCCGTCTTTCGTGCCAGGAGGCGGCTTTCCGTGCCCTCGCCTGCTCCTTTCCAGCCGCACAGTTACGGAAAATCGCCCCAAGTCGTTCCCGCACAAGGCGAAGGTGAACACTTCCAACGCACCTTATCGGATGATCCTTGACGTGAGGCCGGTCGTGTTTTAACCTGCTGGCCCGTCAGTCAGCGACGCACCCCCGGAAGGTACGGCGGGCTCGCTGAAGGACCCGTCCGCATCAGCGCAGCACGAGCGCGCAGGGTCGGGCGGATGGATCCACCCTGTCTCGATCCGAACTGACCGATGAACCAGGCCGCATCGCCACCCGTCCCGGCCATCGCGCCTTCCGCGCCGTCGCGCTCGACGCCCGCGGCGATTTCGCCCCGCCGGTTCCGCACGGGGATGCTGGGCGCGTTCGCGGTGGCCGCGGCGATGGCGGCGGAGGGCGCGCAGACCTTCGCGGAGATGCGGGAGCGCCACTACGTGATCCTGGCGCGGCGGCAGGCGGTCTCTCCCGTCCCGTATCGCACGCCGCTGCCGGCGCTGCACGCGCTGGCGCCGCTCACGGCCGGCGGAGTGCGCGTGCTGGTGCGCGCGGACTCGGCCGCGGCGCAGGCGGGGGCGCTCTGCGCGCTGGCCGCGGAGGCGGACGCGCGGTGGGTCGCGCTCTCGGCCGCCGTGGAGCCGTGCGTCGCGGAGCGGATGCGCGGGCGGATGATCCGCGGCTCCGCGCCCGCCGCCGCGGAGCTCGCCGGGGCGCGGTGGATGGTGATGGATGCCGGTGGACGGGCGCTCTACAGCAGCCGCGGGGTGCCGTCCGCCGATCACCTGCGGCGGACGGCGGCCCTGCTCGCCCCTCTCGCGAACGCGCCGGAGGGCCGATGAGGCGCCGCGGACGGATGATCGTCACCGCCCTGCTGGCGGCGGTGCTCGCGCTGAGCGGCTGGAAGGCGGCCCGGGCGTCGGTTGCCATTACCCGCGCGCCGCGCGCCGGCGAGCAGGCCGGGCTGGCGACGGCGCGCGCCGCGTCGATCCGCACCCGGGCGGGGGGGCCGCTGGCGGAGATCGCGCGGGCGGAGCGCGCCGTCGTCTTCGTCTACACCCCCGACTGTTCCGTCTGCCACGCCAACATGGCCAACTGGATCGACCTGGTGGGAGCGCTGCGGGGCGGGACGGTGGCGCTCTACGCCGTCTCGCCGGCGGACACTCCCGCGGCGCGGGCGTACTGGGGCGGGCTGGAGCGGCACGTCCGCGTCGTCATCGCCGCGCCCGCGGAGGTGCACCGCGCGTTCGGCGTGGCGGCGACGCCGGCGACGCTGCTGGTGCGGGACGGCGCCGTGCGCGGCGAGATCATCGGCTCGCTGACCGCCGCGGCGCGGGCGCAGGTGCGGCGGTTCGCCGCGGAGG
>DATAAG010000342.1:0-16049 GCA_036260235.1 Longimicrobium sp. | reverse complement strand
GCCGCTCAGCGCCCCCGCCGCGTCGCGCGCGGCGGCGGTGGCGGGCGCCTCCGCCAGCGCGGTGCGCAGCCGCTGCCGCGCGGTGGCCGTGTCGCCCAGGCGCAGCATGGCGCGCGCGGCGGCCAGCAGGAGCGGCGCGCGCTCGGTGGAGTCGCGGGCGGACTGGAGGTACGATTCCGCCAGCGCGCGCACCCCCGCCACGTCCCCCGCCTGCTGGTGCGCGCGCAGCCGCGCGGCGCGGGCGCGCGCGGCGGACGGGAGATCGTCCTCCTCCGCCGCCAGGAAGGCGCGGACGCGGGCCGTGTCTCCCCGTTCCGCCAGCGCCTCCGCCGCAAGCACCGCCACCCATCCCGCCACCGCGGGAATGCGCTCGCGCGCATGGTCCAGCGCCCGCACGCCGTCCTCCACCCGGCCCGCGTGCAGCAGCGCCAGCGCGTGCCGCAGCTCGCCGACGGCGCGCTCGCCGCGGTGGCGGGCGCTCCCGGTGTCCGCCCGCAGTGAGACGTAGCGTCCGTACGCCGCCGCCGCCTGCTCCCACCGCCCCGCCTGCTCCCAGGCGCGGCCGAGGAGATACCAGCCGTCGCCGCCGCCGGTGCGGTCCAGCCAGTCCTTGCCCTCCAGCAGGTCGAAGACGTTCTCCCACCCGCCCCACGCCGCCTCCGCCTTGGCGGCGATCAGCAGGAGCTCGGGATCGCTCCGCGGCGTGGTGAGCTCGCGCAGGCGGCGGGCGGCGCGCCAGTTCCGCTCCTGCGCCAGCAGCTGCGCCACGTCCGGCGGCACCTCCGGCCCGCGGACCAGCGCGGCGGAGGCCGGCGGCTGCGGGCGCTCCGCGGGCGCGGGCGGGTCACCCAGGCGCGCGGCGGCCCACACCAGCACGGGGATCAGCACGATCGCCGCGGCGGCGATGATCTGGTTGCGTCGGTTGTTCATCGACGGCGCGCGGCTGCGAATCGCATGCCCCCTGGGTGATGGGGTGATGGGGTGGTGGGGGGGTACAAACCGGGGTGATGGAGTGATGGAGTGATGGAGTGATGGAGTGATGGAGTGATGGAGTGATGGAGTGATGGAGTGATGGAGTGACGGGGTGACGGGGTGACGGCACCGTCGTTGCCGGATCGGCTGCGGTCGGGAGAGGCGGCGTGGGCGCGGGAGGGGCGATGCTTCAGGCGGAGAACGGCGGGGCGGTGGACCGCGCGGTGCACGCGATCGCCGAGGTCGTGGAGCTGGGCGGGGTGGCGATGCTGGTGCTGACGGCCGTGATCGCCACCGCGCTGCTGCTGCGCGACTGGCGGCGGGTGGGGACGTTCACGCCGGCCTACAAGGCGTACCGGCGCAACCTGGGGCGCGGCATCCTGCTGGGGCTGGAGTTCCTGGTGATCGCCGACATCATCGGTACGGTGGCGGTGGAGCCCTCGTTCCACAACCTGGGCGTGCTGGGGCTCATCGTCCTCATCCGCACCTTCCTCAGCTTCTCGCTGGAGGTGGAGCTCGAGGGGCGCCTGCCGTGGCGCGCCGCGCAGCCGGATCGTTCCGGCCGCGCGGAGGCCGACGCCGGGTGAGCCCTCCCCCGCGGGTGCAGGGGAGGGCGTGACCATCCTACTGGCCCGGGCCGGTGACGTTGCTCACGTCGCGGTGGATCTTCCACTCGCCGCCGGGCTGGCGCTGCCACGCCACCAGGTACTTGCCGCGGTCGGTGAACGTCTGGCCGCCCGCCTCGTACGTCATCACCGTGGTCCCCATCTCCAGCGCGTAGTCGCCAAAGAACTGCACCTCCTGCACGGTCGCCTGGATCGCGCGGTAGGTGACGAAGCTGAAGAAGCTCGCCAGCGCCTGCTCGATCGCCGCCCTGCCGGAGATCTGGTCCACGCCGGGGAGCATCAGCACGGCGTCGTCCGCGAAGAGCGCGGCGGCCGCGGCCGCGTCGCCGGCGATGAAGGTCTCGATCAGCCGGGCGTTGTTGCGCTCGATCTCCTGGCGGATGCCCGCCGGGTCCGCCGCGGCGGTGGAGAGCGACGGGGTTCCGGCCGCGACGCGCGACGATTCGGTCGGCGCACTGTCGCAGGCGGCGAGGATGACGAGAGGAAGGATGCGGCCCCAGCGCGCCGCGTGGGATGGACGGGACATGTTCCGGGCTCCAGAAAGGTGGGATGTGCGTGCGGCACGCGCCGGCGGGCTGCCGGTGTTTCTTCGTGCCCGTGCATCAGACACCGGCGCCCGGGTGGATGTTTATGGGCGGGAAGGGAGTTAATCCACTCGTAATCCGTGGATCACGCGGTGGACAGGAACTCCGTCAGCAGCGCGTTCACGCGGCCGGGGCACTCCGCCATCACCCAGTGGCTGGCGTCCGGCAGCCGCTCCACGCGCAGGTCGGGCACCCACTCGTCCAGCCCCTCCGTGAGCCGCACCGTGAGCGCCTGGTCGCGCTCTCCCCAGATGAGCAGCGTGGGGCGCTCGATAGTGCGCGACGGCGGGCCGGGAAAGCGCGCGGCCGCCCGGTAGTAGTTGATCATCGCGGAGATGGCGCCCGGGCGCGCGGCCGCCTCGCGGTAGCGGCGGATGTCGTCGTCCGTGAACGCACCCGGGCGCACGGACTCCGCGCGAAAGATGCGCTCCAGCAGCGCAAAGCCGTTCGCGCGGAACGCCGCCTCGGGGAGCGCCGGCACCTGGAAGGCCGCGGCGTACCACGAGCGCAGCATCTGGTCCGGCGTCATCAGCTCCCGCGCGAACGCCTGCGGGTGCGGCGCGTTCAGGATGGCCAGCCGGTCCACCCGTTCGGGCGAGACCATCGCCAGCCGCCACGCGATCACGCCGCCCCAGTCGTGCCCCACCACGTGCGCCCGCTCCGCGCCGGTCTGGCGGATGAGCCCCTCCACGTCGCCGATCAGGCTCTCCATGCGGTACGATGAGACGCCGGGCGGCTTTTCCGAGAGGTTGTAGCCGCGCAGGTCCGGCGCCACCACGCGAAAGCCGGCGTCCGCCAGCGGCTGGATCTGCCGGCGCCACCCCCACCAGAACTCCGGGAAGCCGTGCAGCAGCAGCACGGGCGGGCCGCCGCCGGCTTCCACCCAGTGCAGGCGCACGTTGTTGACCACCGCCTCCCGGTGCGTCCACCCCGCCTCGTCCGCCGCTGTCGCCATCCTGCCTCCTCCGCCCCCCTGGCGTCGTTCGTTGTGATGGCGTACAGCAACGACGGGGCCCGAGCCCGCTCAGGCCGGTGTTCACTCTGGGCCCTTGACACGGGCAAGGCGAGGGTGTATCGTATATGCACCTCGCGAGAGCGAGCATTACAGCCCCGGGGAGCTTCGGCTCCCCGTTTTTTTTGTCCCACCCTCCTACCGCTCCTTATGGCCCCTCGCGTCAAGATCTTCATCGACTTCTGGAACCTGCAGCTCTCGTGGAACGAGTTTCACGAGCGGCGCGGCGCGCGCCAGCAGGTGCGCATCCCGTGGTCGCCGCAGCTTCCGCAGGTGCTGGTGCAGCGGGTGGATCCCGGCGCCATCTACGCGGGGACGCACGTGTACGCCTCGCACAGCCCCCAGCACCCGAACGACCACAGGCTGCGGGGATTCTTCAACGTGATGGACGGGTTCACGGGCTACGACGTGCTGCTCAAGGAGCGGGCGCCGCGCAGTCCGGCGCGCTGCCCGAACGCAAGCTGCCGGCTGCCGATCTCCATCTGCCCGCACTGCCAGCAACCCATCCAGCGTACGGTGGAAAAAGGGATCGACACCGCGCTGGCGACCGACCTGATCCGCTTCGGGCTCGACGGGCACTACGACCGCGCCATCCTGGTCGCCGCCGACGCCGACCACGTGCCGGCGGTGGAGTTCCTGGGCAACCGGGCCAAGCAGATCACGCACGCGTGGTTCCGCGGACAGGCGATGGAGCTGCGCAACGCCTGCTGGGACCACGTGCACCTGGACGACCTGATGCCGGAGCTGCTCGGCTGATCGAAGAGGTCGAATGCAATGGTGCCTGAGAGCAGAAAGGTTGCTGCCGCACCCTCTGGCGAGACCGGCGCGCAGCAGGGTCAAAAGAGATGGAGGAGCAGACCGTCCTCCCAGGCACCCCCAAAACGTGGCCCGCCCCGGCAGATGCCGGAGCGGGCTCGTTCTTTTCGTGCGGCGCGGACCAGGCGGATCAGACCTCGCCGCCGAAGACGTTGAGCTCGGGGACGCGGAGGGTGGCATCCTCGTCCTCGGGCTGGCCGTTGGCCGAGGGGTGCGCGGCGCCGGCAGCTTTCTGCTGCGCGGCCAGGGCGGTGGCGGCCATCACACCGGCGGGGCCCATGGACTCCACCATGGTGCTGGGCACCACCATCATCCCGCCCTTCTGCTTGAGCCCCTCGTACAGGATGTTCATCTGCCGCAGCTGAAGCGCCGTGGGGTTGGCCTGGTACGCCTCCGCTGCGGTCTCGAAGAGCTTGGCGATCTCCACCTCCGCCTCGCCCAGGATGATGCGCGCCTGCTTCTCCCGCGCGGCCTGCGCCTCGCGCGACATGGCGTCCTGCAGCGACGCGGGGATCACCACGTCGCGCATCTCCACCGAGTGCACCGTCACGCCCCACGGCGTGGTGCGCTCGTCGATGAGGGCCTGCAGCTCCTTTTCGATGTGCAGCCGGCCGCGCAGCAGCTCCGTGAGCGAGGTGCGGCCGATGATGTCGCGCAGCGCCGTCTGCGCCGCCCAGCTGACGGCCTGCACGTAGTCCTGCACCTCCAGCGCGGCCTTCTCCGGGTCGTACACCGTCCAGAAGAGCACCGCGTCCACGTTCACCGGCACCGCGTCGCTGGTGAGCGTCTGCTCCGCGGCGAAGGGGGTGGTCACCGTGCGCTGGTCGATCCACGCCGCCACGGTGTGCACGCCGGGGATCACCCAGAACACGCCGGGGCCGCGCATCCCCACGTACCGGCCGAACTTGAGCACCACCGCCCGCTCCCACTGGTTGGCGATCTTGGGCGAGAACATGGCGATGGTGCCGATGATCGCACCCACCACCGCGGCCGTCACGCTCCCCGTGGCGGCCGCGGTCGCCACGCCGGCGGCCGTGGGCCCGGCGAGCGCCAGGGTGCCCAGCACGTTCACGCGCGGTCCTTTCGGGGCCGGCGCGGGAACCACGCCCGACGAAGCGGGCCTGGCGGGGACGAGGGAAGCAACCGGGAATGCCATGGGACCTCTCAGCGTTTGCGGCGGCTGTCCAGGTGAATGATCACGTCGTCCAGCGAAAAGCCCAGCGCGCCGGCCTCTCGCAGGAAGGTGTCTTCCAGGGCGCTCAGCTCCGCGTACAGCTCTTCGCGGCGAATGGCGTCCGGCGACGCGCGGACTACGATGCCCAACCCGGCCACGGTTTCGAGTACCTGCTGCCGCTCCAGCTCCGCGTACGCGCGGGCCACGGCGTTGGCCCCCACCCGCAGGTCCACCGCCAGCTGGCGCACGGTGGGGAGCACCTGTCCGGGCGAGAGCAGCCCCGCGCCCACGGCGGAGCGCACCGTGCGGACGATCTGCGCGTCCGCGGGCGTGGGGTCTGAGGGGTCGATGTGGAACATGCGTTCGGCGTCTTGCGGTCCGTGAAGGGATGCGCGCTCCGTGCTGGCCCGTCAAGGCGCGGGTCTACACGCGGGTCCGGAACCCGGACCCCGCGCGAGACCTCCGCCGCCAACCACGTACGTTTCCTCCGCCCTCCATGCAACCTCGCGCAACGTGTTGCGGTTGAGTGTGTTGCACTGTGCCACGTCGTCAAAGGAATGGCTCGCTGATTGCATCGCGCGCGCACCCCCGACACCGCCTGCGCAATCGCGCAGATCGTTGTGTCCCATGCGGTTACCTGATTGGCGGGAGGTGGCTGGATGAACAGGAGCGCAATCAGGCCGGTGCGGCGCTTTTTCGCGGTGGCGGCGCTGGCCGCGGCGGCGGGCGCGTGCGCGGACGATCCCACGTCCGTTCCGGCGAACGCGGCGGGCGCGGAGCCGCGGCTGGCGATCCCGGCGGGACCGTACACGCCGGGGCAGTCGTACACCGGGCGCAACGGCTACATCGAGTACATCGCCGGGAACACGCCGTTCATCTTCGCCGCGCCGCACGGGGGCTCGCTCACGCCGTCGGAGATCCCGGACCGCACCGAGGCGCTGTGCGACACCACCGCCATCGTCACGCAGGCGGACGCGAACACCGAGCAGCTGGTGCGCGAGATCCAGTCGGCCTTCTACAGCCGCACGGGCAAGTATCCGCACGTCATCATCAACAAGCTGTACCGCGGCAAGCTGGATCCCAACCGGTCCATGCGGACGGGCGCCTGCGGCGACGCGGAGGCGGAGATCGCCTGGGACGAGTACCACGACTTCATCAACGCCGCGAAGTCCAGGGTGAGCGCCGACTACGGGCGGGGGTGGTACACCGACATCCACGGCCACGGGCACACCCTTCAGCGGCTGGAGATCGGCTACCTGCTGGAGGCGACGGACCTGGAGCAGACGGACGCCACGCTGGATGGAAGCCTGTCGTACGAGAACGAGAGCTCGTTCCGCACGTTCTCGGCGAACACCACGGTGAAGTTCAGCGACCTGCTGCGCGGTCCGGGCAGCCTGGGCACGCTGCTGCGGCAGGCCGGCTACCCGTCGGTGCCCAGCGACAGCATGCCGGACCCGGGCGGCAACCCGTACTTTACCGGCGGCTACAGCCTGCAGCAGCACGGGTGCGCGGGCGGCGGAAACATCTGCGGGCTGCAGATCGAGCACAACTACACCGGCGTGCGCGACAACGCCACCAACCGCGCCGCGTACGCGGCCGCGCTGGTGCGCGTGTACGAGACGTACCTGGCGCAGAACTTCAGCTTCAGCCTGTGGGCGGGCGCGGGCGACATCATGGTGGACAACGACAACGCCAACAACGACACCACCGTCGCGAAGTTCACCTGGACCAGCAGCTGGGCGCTCAACTCGCAGCAGACGGACAAGCACCTGAACAGCTATCGCCTGGCGGACGGGGCGGGGCCCACCAACGACGGCGCGTCGTTCAAGTTCTACATCAGCTCGCCGGGCAGCTACAAGGTGTACGCGTGGTGGACGGACGCCACCAGCCGCACCACCAGCGCCTCGTACCGCATCTTCGAGCTGGACGGCGGGACCCTGCTGGCCGACCTGCTGGTGAACCAGCAGGTCAACGGCGGGCAGTGGAACCTGCTGGGGACGTACACCTTTGGGCAGGTGGGATGGGCCAAGGTGCTGATGTCGCGCTCGCTGTCCGGCGCGGGAAAGATCTCCGCCGACGCCATCCGCGTCCAGCGCGCGTAGTCCCCGCCGCAGGTGTGACGATGAAGAGGCGCCGCGCTCCGCGGCGCCTCTTCCCACTCACGCACTACCGCACTTCCCCCAGCTCCCCCTCCGCCGGCCGATGCCCCGTCGCGGCCCAGGCGCGCAGGGCGTCGAACGCGGCGCCCACCTGCGCGGGGGTGAAGTTGCAGTGGCCGTCCGCGATCACGTACGCCGCCGCGAAGTGCTCCTCCGTCCTCGCCAGCTGCGCGATGGTACGGTAGCGGTCCATCTGCTCCGGCGGCACCGTGGCGTCGTAGGTGGTGTGCACGGCGAAGACGGGATCGGCGATGCGGCCCGTCGGCGTGTAGCGGGTGCGGAGGTACTCCACCGCGGCCGGGTCCGCCGCGTAGCGCCGTACGCCGTGCGCGCTGGCGCTGTCGTTCCCCACGCCGCGGTACACCGTGCCGCGGTTGTCGAACGGGTTGCCGCCCGCGCGCTCCACCATCTCGCGGTAGATGGTGGTGAAGAACCACACCAGCCCCGGCACGCTCTGCCCCCGCAGGGCGTAGCGCCGGGCGAGCGCCTCCGCGCGCTCGGGGTCCGCGCGCACGGCGGCCACGATCGCGTCGCGCGCGGGCGCCGGCGCGGCGGGCAGGTCCACCAGGCCGCGCGGCGAGGTGGTGAGCACGCCGGGGTACAGGTAGTCGAACGAGACCAGGAGGTCGAACATCGTCCGGCCCCACTCCAGCGCGGGGCTCAGCACGGCGCAGAGGGGAAGCGCGCCCTCGTACGCCTCCGGCCGCCCCTCGATGGTGGCGACGGTGATGAGCCCGCCCATGGAGTGCCCGGTGACGAAGGTGCTGTCCGGCGCGCCGTAGCGGGCGATGAAGTGCCGGCGCAGCGCTTCCGTGTCGTCGATCCCCTCCTGCACGGCCCACCCCTGCGCCCGGTACCACGACTGCGCGAACGCGAACCCGCGCGAGGTGAACGCCTCGCGGAACTGCGCGTGGCGCGGCGCCAGCGGCTCGAACGGGGTGCCGGCGATCTCGTACCCGTGCGCGTACATCACCAGCCCGCCGTGCCATCCGGCCGGAATCTCGATTCGGTACGGCGCCCCGGCGATGGTGCCGGTGTCAACGACGGCCTCGGCGGGGCGGGCGGGACGCGGGGCGGATGGTGCGGCCGGAACGGATGCGCAGCCGGCGGCGGCGAGCGCCAGCAGGAGGACGAGCGGGCGGCGGAGAGCCATGGCGGGAGCGACGGCGTGGCGTGGATCAGCTGGGCGGCTGAGGATAGCGCGCCATCGGGGCGGGGAGCAATCCGCCTACGGATGGTCCTCGCCCAGTGCCAGGGTGCGCAGGGCGGCGCGGCGGCGCTGCTCCATGGGCGCCTTGTCCAGGGCCTCGATGCCCTCCATGGTGAACCCCTCCGCCGGGTCGAAGCCCAGGCTCGCCATCAGCTCGCGGATGTAGTCCTCCTCCAGTCCGCGGTCGCGGATGCGCTGCCCGATCTCGTCGTCCGTCAGCATCTCGGAACTCCGTGTGGTGGTTGGGCTCCCCGTACACCGCGTATTCCGGGCCGTGCCGGGAGCAGGTGGTGGGGTGGTGGGGTGGTGGGGTGGTGGGGTGATGGAGTGATGGAGTGATGGAGTGAACGGTGAACGGTGAGCGGGTGAGCGGGTGAGCGGGTGAGCCGGACGGAACGGCGTCGCGCTTCCCGCGGACCCCACACCCCCGGCCCCTCTCCCGCAAACTGCGCGTGTGAGGGGAGGACTGCGGTTCGTGCGTGGTGGCAGCCCCCCGAGCCGCGCCCCCTCCGGGCTCGCAAGACTCGCCCACCTCCCCCAAAACCCTGGGAGGTTGAACTTCGAATCACGGTGAACACGGGCGTCGGTGCAGTCCGCGCAGGCGGACTTCGTGACGTTCCAGTAGCGGTTTCAACCGCCGGGCGCGGGGCTGGCCTCCGCGCACGTCACCTCCGTGACCCCATCACTCCATCACTCCATCACTCCATCACTCCATCACTCCATCACTCCATCACTCCATCACTCCATCACTCCATCACCCCATCACTAGTTCGCCTGCTCCACCGCGCGGCGGGCGTTGATGCGGCCGTGGCCGAACACCGGGTCCCATCCCGGCGTGCCCAGGTCGTCCGCGCTGGCGCGCAGGACGGCGCGCACCTGGTCCGGCGTGAGCGAGGGGTTGCGGCTCAGCACCAGCGCGGCCACCCCCGCGGCGTGCGGCGACGCCATCGACGTGCCGCTCAGCATGGCCAGGTTGCCCGCGGCGTTGATCACGGTCGCGCGCGTGGGCCCGGCCTCGATCTGCTCCTTCAGGTACAGCCCCTCCTCCAGGGAGATGGAGACCACCGGGATCCAGGCGCGGCCGTCGGCGGCGGTGGCCGTCCCCAGGGTACCGTTGAAGTTGCCCGGGTGCACGTTGTGGATCACCAGCGCGGCGCAGCCGGCGTCCATCGCCGCCACCGCCTTCTCCGCGAAGCTGGGCCCGCCGCGGCTGACCACGCCGATCTTGCCCGTGCAGTCCACCGCGGCGAACTCCACGGCGGTACCGAACCCCGCGTACACGGCGTCGGAAGTGATACCGCGGCTGTCCGTCATCCCGGCGAACAGCAGCGGGATCGCCTCCAGCTCACGGCCGCCGTCCGAGTCGATGGTGAGCGCGGTCTCCTGCCCCTGGCCCACCAGGTACGAGGCCAGGTTGTTCACGCCCGGGGCCGTGAGCTCCTGGTCCAGCCCGGTCTGCGAGAAGCTGGCGATCAGGTCCGCGTCGTCCGTGGCGCCCACGGCGATCACGCTGGCGTAGGCGGCCGGATAGCTCACGTACGGCGTGCTGCTGTTGCCGGACGCGGCCACCAGCACGACGCCGGCCCGGTACGCCGCGTCGAACGCATCCTGCGCCGCCGTGCTGGGCGGGTCGT
The DNA here is from genome assembly GCA_036260235.1 of Longimicrobium sp. Classification (GTDB taxonomy): domain Bacteria; phylum Gemmatimonadota; class Gemmatimonadetes; order Longimicrobiales; family Longimicrobiaceae; genus Longimicrobium. The sequence goes on along the minus strand of DATAAG010000342.1, from coordinate 5,862 downwards.
CGGGCCCGATCGGCGAGGCGACGCCCTCGATGCCGAAGCCGAAGGACATGTTCACCACGTCCATGCCGTTGTCGATGGCCCACTCCAGCCCCTGGATCATCTTGGCCAGGGTGCCGCCGCCCCAGGCGCAGTCCGCCAGGCGCATGGAGTAGAGCTCCACCTTCGGCGCCACGCCCACCGTGTACCGGCCATTGTTCTTGGCCGCGACGATGCCGGCCACGTGGGTGCCGTGTCCCTGGCAGTCGTCCAGCCCGTTGCCGTCACCCACCAGGTCCACGCCGCCCACGACCGTCAGGTCCGGGTGGTCCACGTCGATGCCGGAGTCGAAGATCCCCACCTTGACCCCCTGCCCGCGAGCTCCCAGCGCCCACGCACCCGGTGCGTCGATCTTCGACACGCCCCAGTCGGTGATCTGCCTGCCGCCCAGCGGATGCAGGGTGAGGTCGTTCTCCACGTACGCCACCCGCGGGTCCGCCAGGAGCGCCGTCACCTGCGCGTCCGTCAACGAGGCGGCGACCACGGGGATGTACTTGTACTGGTGCACCACCTGGCCGCCCAGCCCCTGGATGAGCGCCGTGGCCATCGCGCCGGGAGCGGAATGGAAGCCCACCAGGAAGGTCTTGCCGGTGGCTGCGCCCAGCAGCCCGGCCGCGTCGCTTCCGCGCGCGGTGGCGGTGGGGGCCACGTCGTCGCACGCCGCCGCCAGCAGCGCCACGCTCAGGATGAGCGCGCCCTGCCTGAGCCCTGCGCCGAGGCGCCGGGGGTGGATCACGGGATTAGCCATGTTGTCTCCGCTGCATAAGGGTTCTACGCTTCTCGACGGGTTCCGCGGGCGCCCCTCTTCCTCGCAGGAATGGACGGGCATCCGCAGGGCCCATGAACCACCGGGACGCTGCGCCGCGCACTGAGCGCCGCTCATTCAGCAATGCATCGGTGATGCCGATCTGTTACCCGGGCGGTGCCAGCCGAACCAGCGTGCGGGGGAAGGGCGGGCAAGTAGCGTAAGTTGCGGCCAAGCCGTGAGTTATGGCTCCCCGTGGAGTGCGCGCGCAGCACTGCGTGCCCCTGCCGCGCACCTGGCAGTCGCACGCGGCTTGCACAAGAACAGGGAATCAGCCGAAGCCGGATGCGGCAAAGTTGTGCCTCGCGGACCAGCGGGGCGCCGGAACGCACATCCTTCCACGCCCCGGAACCACCCGTGCGACGAGTCCCCGTCAGCCTCTCCTCGGAGCTCACCCCGCTCTTCAAGTTCGGCTTTCCCGTGCTCTTCGGGATCGTCGCCGGGCTGATGACCTTCCTGGTGCCCGCAGGCGAGGGGGATCCCGGAGCGGCGGGGCGCGTGCTCCTGTGGCTGGGGATGATCGTGCTGCTGCTCTGGGCGTGCGGGGGGCTGATGGCCGTCCGGCAGGAGGGGACGGATCTGGTCATCTCCAACTACCGCCGCGAGCACCGCGTCCCCGCCAGCCAGATCGAGCGCGTGAGGCGCTTCGCCGGGATGGTCGTCATCCGCTTTCGCCAGCCCACGCCGTTCGGCCGGTCCATCCGGTTCGTGCCGGAGGCCTCGCTGCTGGACGTGCTGGGGCTGGGCTGGATGGACGACGAGCCGGTGAAGCACCTGCGGGAGCTCGCGCGCATGGACGCCGGGCGTCGCCAGCTGCGGGACGGACAGACTCGCTCGCAGCTCGAGGGGTCGTGACGTGGCCGGCGCGATCATCGAAACCGAACGCCTGCGGCTGACGCCGTTCGCGCAGGACGAGATGGAGGACCTGCACCTGCTCTGGACGCGGCCGGAGGTGCGGCGGTACCTGTGGGACGGCGAGATCATCCCCGAAGCGCAGACCGCGGAGATCCTGCGTCAGAACAGGGCGCTCTTCGCGGAGCACGGCTTCGGCCTGTGGGGCGTGCGCAGGAAGGATTCGCCGATCCTGCTGGGGTTCGGCGGGTTCTGGCACTTTCGCGACCCGCCGGAGCTGGAGCTCATCCTGGGGTTCCGGTCCAGCGCGTGGGGCAAGGGACTGGCGACCGAGACGGGCTCCGCGCTGGTCCGCTACGCCTTCGAAGCGCTCGGCTTCGACGAGGTGCGCGGCAGCACGGACGCGCCCAACGAGCGCTCCGCGCGGCTGATGCAGCGGCTGGGGATGGAGTTCGAGCGGCGGGAGGTGGTGGGCGGGCTGGACACCGTGTTCTACTCGATCCGCCGGAGCGCGTGGAGCCCGGCGGACGCCGCCTACCCCGTGGAGCCGCACGGCGGGTGAGCGGCCGCCCGATCGATCAACCACCCCGCAGGTCGCCGGCTGGCAATCGCGGTCGTCGTGCTGCTGGGCGCGGCGTACGCGACGCTCTGTGGTTTCGCCCGGGCGGCCGCTGTCTTTGGAAGCATCTCGGCCTCGTCCTCCGCTGGAACCGTCCGCTAAGAGAATCTGGCTGCGGTGCAGTCGGCGAAGGCGGACTTTGCGAATTTCCAGCGGCGAATTCATTCGCTCGGCGCAGCTGCAGATTACCTGATCAGCTTCGCAATGAGCATTCGTCGCCGTCCGGCACCCGTCCGGACGCAGAAGGGCGAGGCACCCGGCCTCGCCCTTCGCGCTTCGTCCATCCCGCCGCTACTTCAGTTCGCGGTCGGGTCGCCGCGTCGGCGCAGCCCGGTGAAGGCGTCCGCCAGCCGGACGGCCAGCGTGCCGTCCGCCTGCTCGGCGCGGCGCAGCAACGCACGGATCTGCTGCCGGTCGATGGAGGCGGCCTCGTACCCTGCCGCGAGCAGCGTCTGGATGACGGCTTCGGTGTGGATGCGGCTGCGGTCGTACACGTCCGGGTAGATCTTCAGCTCCTCGCCTTCGATCACGATGGGCTCGTAGCGGATGGTGAGCGGCACGGGCGCGCGGAAGGTGGACCAGCGCGTGGTGCCGGAGCGGCGCAGGATGCCGTCGATCTCGCCGGGCGCGACCGTGGGATCCGCGCGCTGGTGGAGCAGGCGCGCCAGCTCGATGACGTCGCCGTTGCGCATCCGCACGCACCCGTGCGACGCCGCCTGGCCGATGGACGCCGTGTCCGACGTGCCGTGGATGTAGTAGAGCGGCGCGAAGAACAGCTTCACCCGTCCCATCGGGTTGTTGGGCCCCGGCGGGGTGAACCGCGCGTCGCGGGCCCATTCGCGCCCCTCCGGCGGCCGCCACGAGGGGTTCCACTCCGCCCGGCCGATGGTGAACTCGCCGTCCGGCGTGTCATGGCCCGGCACCCCCACGCTGACGCGGTAGGTGCGGATCACGCTGTCGCCGTCCAGCAGGCGCAGCCGGTTGGCGGGGATGTTGATGTCGATGCGCAACTGCGCCGCCGCGGAAGACGCGGACGCGAGCGTCAGCGCCAGGGCGGCAAGGAACTTCAGCTTCATGCGTGAGTGCACCGGGAGGATTGCGCCGTCGAGACCTGAGGCAGGACGGGATGCGGATCTCGCCTGCCTGGCAAGATAACGCAACGAACCCGTCCCGTGCAGGAGGTCGCTCGCGAGAGGGGGGTGATTCGTCATCGCAGCCGCCTCCGCCCACGGCGGTTGAATTGAAACCGCGGCAAAGACGGCGTGATGTCCGCCTGCGCGGACCGCTCCTGCCGCGCGCCGGTGACGTGCACGCAAGCAGTGCCCCGGCAGTTGAAGCCCCGCGCAGTTTGCGGGGTTTTTCGCGGACGTTGCGGCGGCTTCGGCCGCTCGGGCGCGGAGAGCGGCGCCTCGTCCCAACCGCGTTGTCCGCCGCGCCCGCTGCCGCTACTTTCCACCACCGCCGTCCACGTCCGCCGGCTCCCGTCCCGTCCAGAGATTCGTGCTCGTCCCGTGAGCGCTCGTTCCCGATCGAAATCGGCGACCCCGTCCCCCGCACCCCGCCGCGCCAGCGCGCCCCCGGCCGGGGCGGCGGACGCGATGACGCCGTGGGGGGAGATCTTTCGCCCGTGGCACGCGGCCCTGGCGCTGGCGCTGCTGCACCTGGCGCTGGCCCTGCTCTCCCTGGATCCCACGCCCCACGAGGGGGGCGACAGCGCCGCATACCTGGCGCTCGCGCGCTCCCTGCTGGAGCACGGCAGCTACCAGGAGCTTTGGGACCCCGCTGCCCGCCCCCACACGCAGTATCCGCCGGGGTGGCCCCTCGTCCTGGCCGTCGCCCTGACGCTGGGGGTCAAGCCGTGGATGGGGTTCAAGGTGCTGGTCACCCTGTTCTCCGCCGCGGCGGTGGGCCTGTCGTACCTGTGGGCGCGCCGCGTCACCACGCCGGGCATCGCGCTGGCGGCGGCCGCGGTGCTGGCGGTGAGCCCGGGGACGGTGGACCTGGCGCGGTGGGAGCTCTCCGACGTGCCGTTCTGGTCCTTCACCATGCTGGCGCTCTGGGGGTTCGCGCGCCTGCAGGCGGCGCCCCCGCTCACCGACGCCGCACAGCCGGCGACGTGGCGGACGCACCTGGGCCCGCTGGCCCTCGCCTCGGCGGGGACGCTGCTGGCGTACGCCACCCGCTCCGCCGGCATCCCGCTGGTGCTCGCCGCGGGAGCGTGGCTGGCGTGGCGGCGCCGGTGGCAGGGGCTGGCGCTGTTCGCCGGGGTGGTGGGGCCGTTCGCCGTGGCGTGGTGGGCGCGCGGACGCATGGTGGGAGGCGGGGGCTACGTGGGGCACCTGTGGTACGTGGACCCCTACCAGCCCGGGCTGGGCACCGTCACCCCCCTGGGGATGGTGGCCCGCGTGGCCCGCAACGTGGTGGAGTACACCGGCGACCACGTGCCGTACCTGCTGATCGGCAGCCGCATGACCACGGCCGCGTGGGCGGCGGGGATCGCGCTGGTGGCGATGGCGGCGGTGGGATGGGCCCTGCGCCTGCGCCGGGGCGGCGTCGCGGAGATCTGGCTGCCGCTGTACGTCGCGCTGCTGCTGATCTGGCCGGCGGAGTGGTCGGGGGAGCGCTTCATCCTCCCCGCCCTTCCCGTCCTGCTGGTGTGCGCGGGAGAGGTGGTGCGGCTGGCGGGGCGGCGCATTGGCCACCCGGTGCTGTTCGGCGCCGGGGTGGCGGCCGTGCTGGTGCTGGCGGGAATGCCAAAGACCACGCAGGGCATGGCGGACGCGAGCCAGTGCAGGGCCGTGTACGGGCCGGAGAACCGGTACCCCTGCCTGCCGGTGAACTGGCAGGACTACTTCGCCCTCTCGGCCTTCCTGCGCGGGCGGCTGCCGGAGAACGCCGCCGTGCTGGCCCGCAAGCCCACGCACTTCTGGGCAGAGTCGGGCTATCCCGCCCGCGCCTACCCGTTCACCGCCAACCCGGACTCGCTGGTGCTGGCCGCGCGCCAGGCGAAGGCGCAGTACGTCCTGCTGGACTATCTGGACAACATGTCGGTGATGTACCTGGCGCCGGTGCTGATGCAGCGCCCGCAGGCGTTCTGCGTGATGGAGGCCGTGGGCCCCGGCCGCGCCACCCTCATGGCCATCCATCCCGACGCGGAGCGGATCCCGAACGCCCGCGCCCGACCCACCGAGACGGTGACGACGAACGTCGCCTTTGCCCGCTGCGGCCCGGAGGTGTGGGCTCCCGGCATGGCGCCGCTGCAAACCGCGCCCTCCCTCCCACCGGTCCCGCCGGGAGGCTGAAGACGCCGTCTCATACCAGATCCCGGAAAGCAACGGCGAAAGGTCCGGAGGGACAGACAAAAGCGAGAGGAACGGAGGACCACTTGCCGATCCTCTGTATCTCTGGCTGTTCTCTGTCCCTCTGTACCCCAACCTTCTTTTGTTTTCTCTCGGTTGCGCCAGGTGACGCCCGGGGAGAGGGAGCGGGGCGGTGCGGCAGCTCTCGCCACCCCCTCTCCGCCGCCTTTTCCTCCAAACGGAAAGCGGGC
>DATAAG010000341.1:0-4147 GCA_036260235.1 Longimicrobium sp. | reverse complement strand
GCGTGAGTGCGTGAGTAGGGGCTGCCGTGGTGAAAAGATCGAGGTAAGATGCGGCTTCTACTCCGGGGGCCCTCACCCGCGGCCTGAGAGCCGCACCCTCTCCCGCAAACTGCGCGGGAGAGGGGGTAAACTTCGAGGTGCGGTCAACACGGTGCGGAAAGCACGCAGTTCACTCACGCACTCACGCACTTACGGGCGCAAGCAGTTCCAGGATCTCCTCCAGCTCCGTGCGCAGCGAGCGCACGAAGGAGCGCTCCAGCGCGCGCGAGGCGGCCTCCGCCGCGGCGCCCTCCTGCCGCAGCTCGTCGATGCGCTTGCGGGCGCCCTCCAGCGTGTAGCGCTCGTCGTGCACCAGGTGGCGGATGAGCGCGATGAGCTCCAGGTCCCGCGCGCGGTAGACGCGGTTGCCCGACCGGTTCTTCGGCGGGGAGAGCGCGGGAAACTGCGCCTCCCAGTAGCGCAGCACGTGCGGCTTCACGTCGAACAGCGCACACACCTCGCCGATGGAATAGAACTCCCGCTGCGGCTTTTTCATGCGGATCTCCGGTCTACGCGGCAGGCTTGGAGGTACGGGAGAGCAGATCCTTCGGTCGCGCCCATGGAATCGAGTGCACGCAAGGTCCGACGCGGGCGCTCCCTCAGGACGGCAGGCTGCGGCTTCTTCACCCGGCCTGCTGGCAGAGAGCCCGCCGCGTGGAGTCCGCGAAGGCGGACTTCGCGCCTTTCCAGCGGCGAATTCATTCGCTCCCGGATGCGGCGGCTCACCCGGACCCTTCCCTCACCGCCACTAACGCACTCACGCACTAACGCACTAACGCACTTCCCTCCCTCACCATTGCTCCGGCTTGGGCTCCCGCAGCATCAGCTGCTCCACCGCGCCGCGGGCATCCAGCCCCTCGAAGAGCATGGCGTGCACCGCCTCCACGATCGGCATCTCCACGCCCTCGCGGCGCGCCAGGTCGCGGGTGGAGCGCGCCGTGCGCACCCCCTCCGCCACCATGTGCATCCCCGCCAGGATCTCCTCCAGCGGCCGCCCCTTCCCCAGCTCCACGCCCACGGTGCGGTTGCGGCTGAGGCCGCCGGTGCAGGTCAGGATCAGGTCGCCGATCCCCGCCAGCCCCGCCAGCGTCTGCGGCTGCGCGCCCAGCGCCGCCCCCAGCCGCATGATCTCCGCGAGCCCGCGGGTGATGAGCGCCGCCTGCGTGTTGTAGCCGAACCCGAGTCCTTCGACGACACCGGCGGCGATGGCGATCACGTTCTTCACCGAGCCGCCCAGCTCCACCCCGCGTACGTCGTGCGTGGTGTAGACGCGGAAGCTGCGCGTCTGGAACGCCGCCTGAGCCCGCTGCGCCGCGTCGTGGTCTTCCGACGCCACCGTCACTGCCGTGGGATGGCCCAGCCCCACCTCGCGCGCGAAGCTGGGGCCGGAAAGGAAGCACGCCGTGCGGGTGACGGACGGCGGCAGCACGTCCGCCAGCACCGCGTCCATCATCTTGAGCGACTGGTTCTCGATCCCCTTGGACGCGCTGACGACCAGCGCCCCGTCCTCGATGTGCGGCGCCGCCTGCGCCATCACTCCGCGCATCGTGTGCGAGGGGGAGACGGCGACGACCAGGTCCGCCCCCTCCAGCGCCTCCGCCATCTCCGCCGTGGCCCGCAGCGAGCCGTCCAGCGCGATGCCGTCCAGGTACTTGCGGTTCTCGTGCGCGTGGTTGATGTCGTCCGCCACCTCCGGCTCGTAGCTCCAGACGGTCGTGGGCATCCCCTTGCCGGCCAGCAGGTTGGCGAGCGCCGTCCCCCAGCTCCCCGCGCCGATGACCGCCGCGCGCGCCGTCACTCCGCGCTCTCCGCGTCCGCCGTCACCGCCGCCGCGGCCACCGTGGCCTCCGGCTCCTTCTTCTGCCCGAAGCGCGGCTCCTCGCCCCGCAGGATCCGGCCGATGTTGGACCGGTGGGCGAAGATGACGAACGCGACGACGCCCATCCCCAGGATGCGCACCTCCGCCCGGTTGGGCGTGGCCAGCAGCAGCACGCCGACCGTCACCGCCGCCAGGATGGACGCCGCCGACACCATCCGCATCCCCTTCAGCACGATCAGCCAGACGGCGAGCCCCGCCCCCAGCGCCACCGGCGCCAGCGCCAGGAACACGCCCGCGCTGGTGGCGACGCCCTTGCCGCCACGGAAGCGCATGTAGACGGAGAAGACGTGGCCCACGATGGCCGCCGCGCCGTACGCCAGCTCCCACCGCCAGTCGGGCGATCCGTCCCACTGCGTGAAGGCGATCACCGGAAAGGTGCCCTTCAGGATGTCGAACACCATCACCGGCGCCGCCACCTTCGCCCCCAGGACGCGGAAAGTGTTGGTGGCGCCCAGGTTGCCGCTGCCGTGCTCGCGCAGGTCGATCCCCTTCGCCAGCCGCCCCGCGATGTAGCTGGCGGGGATGGCGCCCAGCAGGTAGCTGGCGACGACGAAAAGCCAGGGGGTCACTCCTCGTCCTCCCCGCCCTCGAAGTCGTCGTCCCAGTCGTCGGTGGAGCCGTCGTCGCGGACGTAGTGCACCTCCACCTCGTCCTCCTCCCCCTCGTCCACCGCCTGTGGCGTCCCCTGCCGCTTGCGGGGGCGCGCCTCGGCGTCGTCGCGGCGGCGCAGGCGGATCACCAGCGGCGCGCCCAGGAATCCCCACGCCTGGCGGAATCCGTTCTGCAGGTAGCGCTGGTAGCTCTCCGTCACCCCCTCCGGCTCCGTGCACCAGAGGACGAAGACCGGCGGCTCGATGGCCACCTGGGTGCCGTACTGAAAGCGGACGGGGCGGCCGTGGTGCGCGGGGGGCTTGGTGCGCATCACCAGCGCGCGCAGCACCTCGTTCACCTCGTGCGTGGCGATGCGCCGCTGCCGCTGCTCCTGCACCTCCAGGATCAGCTCCAGCGCGCGGCTGATGCGCTGTCCGGTCTTCGCCGAGGTGAAGAGGATGGGAACCCACTGCAGGTAGGGAGCGCGGTCGCGGATCTCCTTCTCGTACCGCGGCGCCGTCATCGTCTCCTTCTCCACCAGGTCCCACTTGTTGGCGATGATGATGAGCCCCTTGCCGGCCTCCCACGCCTTTTCGGCGATCCGCAGGTCCTGCACCGCGATCGGCTCGGTGGCGTCGATGATGAGGACGCAGACGTCCGCGCGCTCGATCGCCTTTTCCGTGCGGATGGCGCTGTAGAACTCCACCCCTTCGTCGATGCGGGACTGGCGGCGCAGCCCCGCGGTGTCCACGAAGACGAAGGTGCGCCCGTGGTAGCGCATGGGCGTGTCGATGGCGTCGCGCGTGGTCCCGGCCACGTCGCTCACCACCAGGCGCTCCTCGCCCAGCAGCCGGTTGACGAACGAGGACTTGCCCACGTTGGGCCGGCCGATGACGGCCACGCGCAGCGCCTCTTCCTCCTCTTCCGTCCCCTCGGGAAGCTGCCAGACGATCTGGTCCAGCACGTCGCCGCTCCCCTTGCCGCTGGTGCTGCTCACCGGCAGCGGCTCGCCGATCCCCAGGTCCCAGAAGTCGTGGTGGGCCACGGCGGTGGGCGCGCCCAGGTTGTCCATCTTGTTGACCAGCAGGACGACGGGCTTCTGCGTCTTGCGCAGGTGCTCGGCGATGGCGTAGTCCAGCGGGTGCGGGCCGGCCTTGCCGTCCACGATCTGCACCAGCACGTCCGCCTCGCCGATGGCGGTGAGCACCTGGTCGCGGATCAGGCGGTCCATGGGCTCGTCGCTGCCCTCGACCATGCCGCCGGTGTCGACGAGGTAGAACTCGCGGCCGTTCCACTCCGTGCGCGCGTAGTTGCGGTCGCGGGTGACCCCCGGCCAGTCCTCGACGATGGCGATGCGCTCGCCCAGGACGCGGTTGAAGAAGGTGCTCTTGCCGACGTTCGGCCGCCCCACGACGGCCACCACGGGTAGCTTCACGTGCTTCGTTTCTCTGGATGGATTCGGTCTTTCGATCAACTGCAGCCGCCCGGATGGGATCCTGGCCAGCAGGCATCCCACTGCGTCCGCGGGGGGCCCCTCCCCCCGGCCCCCTCCCCGCTCGTTCCTCGCGGAGAGGGGGAGAAGGGCACGCGACGATGGACCGGTGTGCGTCGACCAGCTTCGTCGCGTACCGCGACGCC
>DATAAG010000340.1:0-10408 GCA_036260235.1 Longimicrobium sp. | reverse complement strand
AGGCAATCGCGCCGGGAGATTGGTGCCGTTCTCCCTCCCCCGAATCGAGGGAGGGGTTGCCCGCCGTCGCGAGGAAGGAGCGAAAGGCCGGGCGGGGGAGAGGGCCCGGCGCAGCCGGGAAGCCGCGGTCGGCGCGAACGTTTTCTAGGACTGGCGGATGACGTTGATCGCCGCGACGACGGAGGCCACGGCGGCCACGATGCTCGCCCCCAGCCCCACCAGGTCACGCCAGCCGGCGCCGCGCCGCAGCACGCGGATCTGGTCGCCGGAGCGGATGCGCAGCTCCACCACCTCCGGCGAGGGGTTGCGCAGGTCCAGGATCATCTCGCGGCCGCCGCGCATCAGTCGCACCTGGTCCAGCCGCCCGTACTCCGACACCCCGCCGGCCGCCGCCACCGCCTGTCCGATGGTGGTCTCCGGGGGCAGGTTGTACAGGTTGGGCAGGCGCACCTCGCCCGTGATGCCCACGCGGTACAGGTAGTCGAAGACGAACTGCGGATCGCGTTCGTACTGCTGCAGGATCTCCCGCAGCTGCGCGCGCACCTGCTCGCGCGTGCGGCCCACCACGCGCACCTGCGAAAGGAGCGGGTGCAGGATGGTGCCGTCCGGCGCGATGGGAAACTCGCCGCTGAACTCCGGCTGCCGCCACACCGACAGGCGGATGGCGTCGGAGGGGCGCACGGCGGCGGTGGTGTCCTGGGCCGCCGCGGGCGCCGCGGCCAGGGTGAGCAGGAGCGTCAGCAGGAGTCGGCGCATGATCCGGTCTGGAGAGGTGGGCGAACGTCGCTCCCGTGGATGGTGCAACCCGCACGCCGTGCGCGCCAGTGCCTGCGCCCGGCCGTGGTCGGCACGAATCCGGGAAAGCCTCGATCGGTGCCGCTGAACCTCGTCACGGCCCGTCTTCCTCGAGGAGGCGCCGCGCAGGACTCTCGATGTGCACAGGACCGTGGCGCCGACTGGAGGGATCCTGCCGGCGGAACCGCGGGGCGAAAAGCCCCGGCCCGCAGAACGGGAGAGTAGATCCTTTGGGTCGCGCCCAGGTTGTTGCGGATGCTGGTCCGCGTGTGCGCTCCCCTCGGGATGACACATCGCGGCTCCTCGGCAGGGTTCGGCGACACCCTTCCCGGAAATCGACATCCTCGTTCCAGATGGACTCCCTCTGCCGTTGATGTCCGCGAAGGCGGACAGCGTGTCGTCGTTGCGGCGACTTCAGTCGCTTGACGCGGGGCCGGCCGAAGCGCGGATCTGGCACACCCCGCCCCATCAGCCTTGTGCCCGCGCGCACAAAGGTCCATATTTCAGCAACTTCCGTCTCCACGCCGGTTTGCGGCCGGTCGGCCGCGCCACGAGCTTTTCTCTGCGGCACTCCACACCCTCCGCAACACACACGCATGCCTTTCCAGCCGCGTCCGATCGTGCTCCTGGCCCTCGCCGTCCTGGCGGCGGCGCCCGCGGCCGCGCAGGAGTCTGCCGGCGGCGGCCCGGGCAGCGGGCATGCCGCTCCTCGCCCTGCCCGCCCGGTGGACGAGTGTGGAAGGCCCGCGGAGCCCCGGCAGAACCGGCCCCGCCCGCAGCGGCGCACCCCTGACCCGCGCCCGGAGCCACCCCTGCTCGGCCGGCCCGTGGCGCCGCAACCCTCCCCGGAGCCGGCCCAGCCGGACCCGGGCGTGGGCACACCCCCGTCCGACAGCACCAGGCCGCAGGAGCCCGGCTTGCCCCCGGTAGTGCCCCCCGGCTCCCCGGTCGAGACGCCCGTGGATTCCGGCGCGGCGCGCCGCAACCGCGGCCTGCTGCGGCTGCGGCGCCCCGACGCGGGACTGCGGCTGGGCCCCGCCGCCAGCGTCTCCATCCCCACCGCCTACGGCGTGGACGCGGGAGAGGCGTTTTTCGGCGTGGCGTACCAGGGGCGCACGCGGTACACCCGGCACGACGACGCCGCGGCGGTGATCGGGTTCGGCATCGGCACGCGCCGGGTGCTGGCGCTGGAGGCGGCGCTCACCACGTACTCCACCTTCCGCGGCGCGCCGCTGGAGACCGGCGGCATCAGCTTCAAGCTGCACCGCCAGCTGCCGCGGCAGTCGAGCGTGGCCGTGGGGTGGGAGAACGCCGTCCTGTGGGGCAACTCCGACGACCGGGGGAGCCTGTACGTCGCGGGCACCCGCCTGCTGGGCCTGCGCCAGGATCCCACGCAGCCGTTCAGCACGGCGGTGGTCACGCTGGGGCTGGGGAACGGGCGCTTCCGCTTCGAGCGGGACGACGCCGCCGACCGCGAGCGCATCAACCTGTTCGGCGCGCTGGGCGTGCGGGTCACCGGACCGGTGTCGCTGGTGACCGACTGGACCGGGCAGGACCTGAACCTGGCCGCGTCCATCACGCCCATCCCCCGCGTGCCGCTGGTGGTGACGGCGGGGGTCGCCGACCTCACGGGCGAGGCCGGCGACGGCGCCCGCTTCATCCTCTCCGTGGGCTACGGCCTCTCGCTCCGCCAGCCGCTGTAAGGCGACCGACCATGCGCATCCGCATCCTTCTCCCCGCCCTGGCGGCCGCCGCGCTGGCCGCGGCCCCGGCAGAGGCGCAGCCGTTCCGGTCCGACGTGACCGGACCCATCATCACCGGCAGCGGAGTTGCCGGGTATCCGCTGGTCCCCATCCGCGACATGGAAGACGCGCTCTTTCGTGACGTGGACGGCCGCACCGCGTTCCGCAACCGCGCCGTGGCCGACGCGCTGCTGAACGCCGCCGCCGAAGCGCAGCGCGCGGCGTGCAGCGGCACGCTGCAGCCGCCGCGCAGCTGGCCGCGCGGCGTGCAGCTGGACCGGGAGGCGCAGCGCATCGTCTGCGGGCTGCTGGCCCGGGGGCTGGACCGCGAGCGCGTGCTGAACGTCCTGCGCGAAGGCGGGCCGGGGCGGCCGGGCGATGCCGCGGAGCGGCTGGTGGACGCGCTGGCCGGGCTGGGCGCGGTGCAGACGGAGTTCCTGGGCCAGCGCCAGCAGTTCATCGCCGGCGACCGCTGGCAGGCGGCCATCCGCGCGTACGAGGAGCTCATCGACACCGCCCCGGACTCGCTGATGGACGATCCCCCGGCGGAGCTGGTGGTGATCGGGGTGATCCTGGTGTACGCGGTGGACGCCGGGCTGCGGGCGAACGAGCCGTGACGGAGGCGCCGCGGCTGGACCCCGGGGCCCGGGTGGTGGCGTCGCGCGACCAGGTGTCGTGCGAGCTGGAGGGCGAGGCGGTGATCCTGGGCCTGGGCAACGGCGTGTACTACGGGCTGAACCCCGTGGGCGCCACCGTCTGGAAGCTGCTGGAGCAGCCGCGCACCGTCGCGGAGCTGCGCGACGCCGTCGTCGCCGAGTACGAGGTGGACGCCCCCCGCGCCCAGGCGGACCTGCTGCGCCTGCTGGGCGACCTGGCCGCCAACGGCCTGGTCGAGCTGCACCCGGCGGACTGACCCCGGTCCGCATCCCCCGAAGCTTCTTTCCGCACGCGTGAGCGGCATCGCCGGCATCGTGGCCCTGGACGGCGCCCCCGTGGACGCCGCCCTCCTGGACCGGATGGCCGGCGTTCTGGCGTCCCGCGCCCCCGACGGCACCGCGGCGCGCGCGGACGGCGCCATCGGCCTGGCGCACGCGCTCCTGCGCACCGGCGACGTGGGCGGCGACGTCCCGCAGCCGCTCTCGCTGGACGGGCGGACGTGGATCGTGGCGGACGCGCGGATCGACGGGCGCGGCGAGCTGGTGCGCGCCCTCCGCGCCGGCGGGACCGATGCCCGCGCCGATGCGCCCGCGGCGGAGCTCCTCCTCCACGCCTGGCGCCTGTGGGGCGACGGCTGCCCGGCGCACCTCCTGGGCGACTTCGCCTTCGCCCTCTGGGACGGGGAGCGGCGCCGCCTCTTCTGCGCGCGCGATCCCTTCGGCGTCAAGCCGCTCTACTACGCGGCCACCCCCCGCGCCTTCGTCTTCTCCAGCTCCCTGGACTGCGTCCGCCTGCATCCGGACGTGCCCGCGGCGCTGGACGAGGGGTGGATCGCCGACTTCCTGGTCCACGGCGAGGCGCAGTCCACGGACGCGACGGTGTACGCCGCCATCCGCCAGCTTCCCCCCGCGCACCTGCTGGTCGTCGAAGACGGGCGCGTCTCCCTGCGCCGCTGGTGGTCGCTCCCCGACGATCCCGAGCCGCTCCGCCTGCGCGATCCGTGGGAGTACGCCGAGCGCTTCTTCCACGCGCTGCGCGAGGCCGTCGCCGACCGGCTGCCGCGGGAGCGCGCGGGGATCCTGATGAGCGGCGGGCGCGACTCCACGGGACTCGCCGCCGCCTGGCGCGACCTGGTGGACGATGGAACCCGCGCGACCGACCTGCAGGGGTTCACCGCCTACCACGCGCGGCTGATGCCGGACGAGGAGCCGGCGTACACGTCGCTGGCCGCGGAGGCGCTGCGCCTGACGGTGCACTACCTGGCCGTGGACGACTACGCGCCGTTCGCGCGGTGGGAGGAGCCCGCGCTCCACCGCCCGCAACCCACCGCGTCGCCGCTGCTGGCCATCGAGGCGGACCAGTACCGGCAGGCGGCGGCGCACGGGCGGGTGCTGCTCACCGGCCAGGGCGGCGACGCCCTGCTGCGCGAGTCGCGCTCGCGGCTGGCGAAGCTGGCCGCGCAGGGGCGCCTCCTTCGCGCCGCGCGCGAGTCGGTGGAGTACGCCCGCCTGCACCGCCGCCTCCCCCGCCCCGGCGTGCGCACCTGGCTGGCGGAGCGGCGGAGCGGCCCCTACCGGTCCACCGCGGCGGTGCCCCGGTGGATCTCGCCGGCGTTCGCCGCGCGGGTGGGGCTGGCGGAGCGGGTGGCGGCGTGGAACGCGCGGCCGTTTCCGGCGCACCCGCTTCGGCCGGAGGCGGCGGCGCACCTTTCGGGGACGCTGTGGCCCGCGCTCTTCGGGGTGTGGGACCCGGGCGCGACGGGGATTGCGATGGAGGTGCGGCACCCGTACTTCGACCTGCGGCTGGTGGGGCTGGCGCTGTCCATCCCCCCTGCCCAGTGGTATAATGACAAGGGATTGCTGCGCATCGCCATGCGCGGCCGCCTTCCCGCGCGCCTGCTGGCCCGGCCCAAGACGCCGCTGGCGGACGACCCCCTGGCGGCGCGGCTGCGCGTCCTGGGGCGCGGGTGGCTGGGCGGGCGCTCCGCCGCCCCGAACGTGGCGCCCTGGGTGGAGCTGGCCCGCGTCCCCGCCCTGGCCGGGGGCGCCTCCGCCCAGCCGCCGCACGCCCTCTCCGCCGACCTTCGCCCCCTCGCCCTGTCGCTGTGGCTCTCAAGAACAGGTGGATAGACCGGTCCACGCCGGGACCCCGGTGATCGCCGCGCCCGGCCGGGCCGATCGGGCGGATGCCCGGAATGCCGCCGCGCCCGCGCGGTACCGCCTCTACGGCCTGCACGCGGAGGCCGACCCGCCGATCCCGGGGCTGGAGCCGGATGCGTCCGCGGATCCCGCCGACCTGCGGATCTGGATGGGGCGCGCCCCGGTGGACGCCTTTCCGCCGGGCGCGGCGGAGGAGCCCTGGTACGTCTCCCCCCGCCTGACCCCCGCGGACGAGCCGACGGTGGTGGTGCACCGCCGCGCGGACGGCGCCTTTCGCCTGCGCTACGCGGACGGGTGCGAGTACCACGTGGACGCGGCGGGGACGCGCGTGGCGTGCGCCTGGCCCGCGCACTACACGGTGGAGGACGCGGCCACCTACCTGCTGGGCCCCGTCCTGGGCCTCGTGCTGCGCCTGCGGGGCGTCCCCGCGCTGCACGCGAGCGCCGTGGCCATCGGCGGGGCGGCGCTGGCCGTGGTGGGCTCCGCCGGCGCGGGAAAGTCCACCACCGCCGCCGCCCTGGCCGCGCGCGGCCACGCCGTGGTCGCGGACGACGTGCTGGCGCTGCGGGGGACGGCATCCGCCGTGCTGGCCCAGCCCGCGTATCCGCACCTGCGGCTGTGGCCGGACGTGGTCCCCGCCCTCTACGGGCCCGGCGCGGAGCTGCCACTCCTGACCCCGAACTGGTCCAAGCGCCTGCTGCGGGTGGACGCGGCGTTCCACCCCGATCCCCTCCCCCTGGGCGCCGTCTACGTCCTGGCCCCGCGCGAGGAGGGCGCGGGCGCGCCGCGGCTGGAGCCGATCAACAGGGTGGACGGCGTTCTGGCGCTGGTGGCCAACGCGTACGTGGGGTGGTTCCCGGACCGCGCCGCGCAGGCGCGGGAGCTGGAGATGCTGGGGCGCGTGGCCCGTACCGTTCCGCTGGTGCGCGCGGTGCCGCACGCCGACCCGGCGCGGCTGGGCGAGCTGTGCGCGATGATGGAGGACGACTTCCAGGCGCGGAAGGCGGAGGCGGCACGTGCCTGAGACGTACAGCGTGCGCGGATTCGGCGCCATGATCGCCGACCGCGCCCGGATGGATGCGCTCGAGCGCGCCCTGGAGCGGGCCATGCGCCCCGGCAGCGTGGTGCTGGACATCGGCACGGGGACGGGGATCTTCGCGCTGATGGCGTGCCGCCTGGGGGCGCGCCAGGTCTACGCCGTGGAGCCGGGCGACGCCATCCACCTGGCCCGGCAGGTGGCGCGGGAGAACGGGATGGCGGACCGCATCCGCTTCATCCAGGGGGTCTCCACGGAGATCGAGCTTCCCGAGCGCGCGGACGTGGTCGTCTCGGACCTGCGCGGCGTGCTGCCGCTCTTTCAGCACCACGTCCCCTCCATCGTGGACGCCCGCGAGCGGCTGATGGTGCCCGGTGGCGTGCTGATCCCGCGGAGCGACACCCTCCGCGCCGCGCCGGTGGAGGCGGAGGAGGCGCATCGAAAGGTCGTTGCGCCCTGGGACGAGCACGCCCGCGGCTTCCGGATGGACGCCCCGCGCCGCGCCGCGGTGAACACCTGGGCCAAGGCCGAGATCGACCCCGCCCGGCTGGTGGCGGAGCCGCGGACGTGGGCGGTGCTGGACTACCGCACCATCCGCGACCCGGACGTGCGGGGGACGCTGGCGTGGACGGCGGCGCGCGACGCGGCGGCACACGGCATCGCCGTCTGGTTCGACGCGGAGGTGGCGGAGGGGATCGGCTACACGACGGGGCCGGAGGCGCCGGGCTCCATCTACGGCACCGCCCTCTTCCCCTGGCCGCACCCCGTCCCGCTGGCGGCGGGGGACGCGGTCACCGTGGAGCTGCAGGCGCGCCTGACCGGGGACGATTACGTGTGGGTGTGGGAGACGCGGGTGGAGCGGGGGGACGGCTCGCGGATGGAGCTCCGGCAGACCACCTTCCTGGCGCAGCCCCTGAGCGCGGAAGCGCTGCGCAGGCGCGCGCACGACTTTCGCCCGGTGCTCGGCGAGGACGGGCGGATCGACCAGGCGGTGCTGGGGATGATGGACGGCGGCGCGACGCTGGGCGACATCGCGCGCGAGCTGCAGCGGCGGTTCCCGGAGCGCTTCGCCAGCTGGGAGGAGGCACTGTCCCGCGCCGGCCGGCTGAGCCAGGCCTGCGCGCGGTGACGCGGCGGGGCGGGACGATGGGCGCGCGGAGGGGCCGCGGCTCAGGTCTTCAGGTTGTCGTGCCCCTGAATGACGTCGTTCTTGTTCTTGGGATTGGCGTTCGTCAGCGTCAGCTCCTCCAGCCGGCCGTAGACGGCCAGCCGCGGAGCTTCGTACGGACGGCGCTGGGGATGCATCGGTTCCATGGTCTCGCCCGGTGTTCGGCGGCGGCCGGGGAGGATTTCCCCGGCGGCGTCCGCTGGTCCACAACTGTGCCGCAAAACCCCGCAAACCGCAAGCCCTGCATGCAGCTAGCCCGCACCGGACGCACGTTTCCGCCCCAGGCGGGCGCCCGGCCGGCGATCCCGCCTCGCCGTTCCCGCGAGACGGCGCTTCCGTGACCCGCTCCGCCCCCGTGACCCGGACCCATCCGCCCCCCGCGATCCCCGCCGCGCACGCCCTGCTGCTGTGCGTGGCGCGCGCCGCGCTGCGGGACGACGCCGGCGCGGAGGAGGTCCCGCTGCGCGGAGTCGACTGGGACGCGTTCCTCGCGCTCGCGGGACGCAACCGCCTCCTCCCCCTGGCGCACCGGCTGCTCGGCGCGCGGGCGGAGGTGCCGGACGAGGTGCGCGCCGGCCTGCGCGCCGCGTACGCCCGCAACGGGCGGGAGGCGCTGGCGCTCTCCGGGCGGCTGCGGACGCTGGCGGACGCGATGGCGGCGGCGGGGGTGCGGGCGCTGGCGTACAAGGGGCCGGCGCTGGCGGTGCGCGCGTACGGGCACCTGGCCCTGCGCACCTGCTCGGACCTGGACCTGCTGGTGGCGCCGGAGGACGTCCCGGCGGCGGCGCGGGTGCTGGAAGCGACCGGATACCGCTCCGCCTACCGCTTCACCCCCGCGCAGGACGCGCTCTTTCGCCGCGTGGACGGCGACTACCCGTTCGTGCACGGGGAGACGGGCGCCCTGGTGGAGCTGCACTGCCGCGTCTCGTCCGCGCGCTTCTGCGCGGAGCTGCCCGCGGCGGAGCTGATCGCCCGCGCGCGCCCCGTCCCCCTGGGCGGCGGCGAGGTGGCGGCGCCGGCGGACGGCGACCTGTTCCTGGCCCTCTGCCTGCACGGCGCCAAGCACCGCTGGGCGCGGCTGGAGTGGCTCGCCGCCGCCGCCGCGCTCGCCCTGCGCGGCGGGATCGACCTGGACGAAGCGGTGGATCACGCGGAGAAGGTCGGCGCGCGGCGGACGGTGCTGCTGGCGCTCCTCCTCGCCCGCGACGCGCTGGGGATGCCGCTCTCCGCCTCCATCGGCCGCCGGATCGACGCCGATCCCGTGCTCCTCCGGCTGGGGGAGGAGGCACGGGCGCTCTGGTTCGACGCGGAGGCGGACGAGCACGGCGCGCCGGCCAACCTGCGCTTCAACTTCCGGCTGCGGGACGGCGCGGCGGACCGCGCCCGCTACGCCGCGCGCTGGCTCTTCACCCCCACGCCGGAGGACTGGGCGTGGCTGCCGCTGCCGGACGCGATGGCGCCGCTGCACCGCCTGCTGCGCCCGCTGCGCCTGGCCGCGCGGCACCGCCCGGGGAGGCGCGGGTGACGGGACGGCCGGCGGTGGCGTTCGCCCGCACCCTCGTCGGGATGATGCGGCGCCGCGTGGCCGTGGCGGTGGCGCTGTCGCTGCTGGTCACCGCGGTGGAGGCGAGCGGCGTGCTGCTGCTGACGCAGCTGCTGGCGCTGGCGGGGCTGGGCGTGATGGGGGGCGCGGCGGGAGCGCTGGCGCAGGGGGTGGAGCGCGCCTTCCACGCCGCCGGCATTCCGCCGGCGCTGGGGCCGGTGCTGGTGGTGTTCGTCGCCGTCGCGGTGGCCACGGCGCTCCTGCAGCGCGCGGAGACGCTCATCACCAACCGCATCGCGCAGGAGGCGGCGCTGCACCTTCGCACCCGCCTGTACCGCGCCATCGCCGGGGCGCGCTGGCTGCCCCTGGCGCGGGCCCGGGGGTCGGAGCTGCTGAACGGCCTCACCACCGAGTCCGACCGGGTGGGGAACGCGGCGGCGTACCTGGTGTCGCTCTTCGTCCACGGGCTGGTGGCGGCGGCGTACCTGGCGCTGGCGCTGCGGGTGTCGCCGGCGCTCACGGCGGTGGCGCTGGGGTGCGGCACCGTGCTGCTGCTCATCCTGCGGCGCCAGCGGGCGGCGGCGCGCCGCTCCGGGCAGAGCCTGAGCGCCGCCAGCGCCCGGGTGCTGCACGCCGCGGGCGAGCACCTGGGCGCCCTCAAGGTGGTCAAGAGCTACGGCGCGGAAGAGCGCAACGCCCGCATCTTCGCGGACGCGGCGGAGCGCTCCGTGCGCGTGCACCTGCAGGCGTTCCGCGCCTACGCCGACGCGCGGGCCGCCTTCCTCACCGGCTCGGTGGCGCTGCTGGCCATCGTCACCTGGCTGGCGCTGGAGGTGCTGCACGTCACCGGCGCCACCGTGCTGCTGCTGGTCTTCCTCTTCTACCGCTTGGTCCCCAAGCTGGCGCACCTGCAGACCATCTGGCAGTACCTGGCGCACGACCTGCCCGCCTGGGAGAGCGTGAGCGAGCGGGTGGCAGCGCTGGAGGCGGAGCGCGAGGCGCTCTCCCCCGCCGCGGAACGCGTGGAGCTGGCGCGTTCGATCCGCTTCGAAGGCGTCTCGTTCGCGTACGAGAGCGGGCGCGGCGACGCGGTGGAGGGGCTCACGCTGGAGGTGGAGGCGCGCCGCACCACCGCCATCGTGGGCCCTTCCGGCGCGGGCAAGACCACGGTGGCGGACCTGGTGATGGGGCTGGTGCTGCCGCGCGCGGGGCGCATCGTGGTGGACGGGCGGCCGCTGGACGAGTCGTGGCTGCGCTCCTGGCGGTCGGCGATCGGCTACGTGGCGCAGGACACCCTTCTCTTCAACG
>DATAAG010000339.1:0-1541 GCA_036260235.1 Longimicrobium sp. | reverse complement strand
ATCACTCCATCACTCCATCACTCCATCACTCCATCACCCCATCACTCCATCACTCCATCACTCCATCACCCCATCACGCTCCGCTCCCGCACCTCCTCCGACGTCAGCCCGTACAGCGGCGGCGTGGGGACGCCGATCATCCCCAGCATCAGGTAGATCTGGCCGCGGTGGTGGATCTCGTGCTCCACCATCGCCCGCAGCCACTTCCACGCGGGCATCGCCGCGCCGCCGGGGGTGGTGCAGCGAGCCTGCAGCGCCTGCGGAGTGAGCGCGCGGAACTGCTCCATCGCCTCGCCGTGCATGCGGTCGAAGTACGCCAGCACGGCCGCGTGCCCGTCCGCCAGCTCGCGGCCGTGGCCGGGGTAGCGGCTGGGGCGGCCGTGCACGTTCTCGGCGAACATCCACCGCTCGATGGCGGCCAGGTGCCGCACCAGGTCGCCAAAGGTGAAGGCGCCCTCGCGCGGCGCCCACTCCAGCCGCTCCGGCGGAATGCACCCCACCACCCGGCGCGTCCGCTCGCGGATGCGGGCGTAGTAGTCCAGGAACGGTTCGACGCTGCGGATCTCCATCGTCCGAATGAGTGCGTGAGTGCGTGAGTGCGTGAGTGCGTTAGCGCGTGAGTCGACGGGTCCCCGCCCGCGCTTCAGGGGTGTTGCTGAACCTTGGGACAAGCGTTGTCTTCCGAGGGAGGCGCCGCGCGTAACCTTCCGTGCACGACACCCTGGCGCGGACCGGAGGATCTTGCCGGCAGAACCGCGGGGCTGGTCTCGACGCGCGGAAGGCAGCCCTCCGGTCCGGCGGAGTAGATCCTTCGGCCGCGCACGCGCAGTCGTGGGGCCGCCAGGTACAGGTGTGCGCTCCCTCAGGAAGAAAACGCTCGCCGCGTTGGGGACCCCGGCTTCGGCAACACTCCCTCAGACCGCCGCGGCCAGGCCGGGCAGGTAGCGCTCGCGCAGCAGCGCCACGTGGTGCCGCTCGTGCCCGGCCATGATCCACGCCAGCGCGCGCACCGACACCACCGCGCCGTTCGCCGTGCCGCGGCGGGCCAGCGTCTCCTGGTCCAGGCTGCCCAGAAAGAGGACGTTGCTGCGCCGCACGTGCCACCACTCGTCCGCCAGCCCGGCAAGGGTGCGCGCGTCGGCGTTGGAGGCGGCGGCGTAGGCGTTCTCGTCGAAGCCCTCGATGGGGGTCTGGTCTCCGCGCGCGATGCGCAGCGCGCGGTAGGCGAAGATGCGCTCGGTGTCGATGACGTGGTTCATCAGTTCGCGGATGTTCCACTTGCCGGGCGCGTAGCGGTGCCCGCCCTGCTCCTCGTCCAGCCCGCGGACCAGGGCCAGGGTGTCGTCCAGCTGCGCCCGCATCGTCGCCAGCAGGTCGCCGTCGGGGACCTGGTCGATGTAGCGGCTGTAGTACGGCAGGTGCTCGGAGGCGTCGGGTCTGGGGATCATCGGGACCGGGCCGGTGGCGGGTGGATGGATGGACCGCTGCCGCCGCACACGATACACGCCGCGCGCGGCGGGGGATAGCGAACGGGCCTACCC
>DATAAG010000338.1:0-20321 GCA_036260235.1 Longimicrobium sp. | reverse complement strand
CCCCCCGCCCCTCTGCTCGGCTGCCGCATCCCGCGCGGGAGTCGGGGGCCGCGGCCCATCCCATGGTTCTGGACGGCATGGCGGCCGAGATGCGGCCCGCCTCCGCGCCGCCGGAGCGAGATGGCCGCCCGCTCCGACCGGGCGGGCACCCCGCTGGCGCCGGTGGACGGCTGGCCGGCCGCGCTGCGCCCCGCACGGCCCTGGAGGCGCCGATCCCCACATCACCCATGGTGCGGGCCGGAGCCGGTGCTCGTGTACGACGACGGGTACCGGCACGGGCTGGGCTCCAGGCACTCCGCGTCGCCGGGGCGCTGAGGCGTGGCGGGAGATCTGGGACGAGGTAGGCCCCATGTTCGCGCAGATCCGCGCGGGGCCCCGCGCCGTGTACCCGACGGAAGGTGCCTCCCAACCCGGTGCGGGACGGGCGGTCAGGGTGCCGGGAGCTGATTGGGAGCCGCGCAGGAAATCACGATTGGTGGGCCGGAACGACGGGATGATGCCGGCGCGGCCGGCGACGCGACCGAGGAGGGTTCCGATGACGGTGACAGACCCCGCCACCGCGGCGGGTCCCGCGCCCATGGGCGCGGACCACTACCGCCGCCAGCTGGAGACGGTGGCGGAGAACGCCACGCTGGCGCTCTTCATCATGGACGAGCACCAGCAGTGCACGTACATGAACCCCGCCGCGGAGCGGCTGACCGGCTACCGGCTGCAGGAGCTGCAGGGGAAGGCGCTGCACTACTACGTGCACCACACCCGGCCGGACGGCACCCCGTACCCGCTGGAAGAGTGCCCGATCGACCAGGCGTTCCCGCAGAACATGCGGGAGCAGGGGGAGGAGGTGTTCGTTCACCGCGACGGCCACTTCTACCCCGTCGCCTTCACCGCCAGCCCCATCCTCGACGGCGGCCGCACCGTGGGCACCATCATCGAGGTGCGCGACATCACGGAGGAAAACCGGGAGCGCGAGGAGGCGGCGGCGCGCGACCGCGAGGGCGCGCTCTCCGTGGCCGTGGGGACGGCGCTCAACAGCGGCGGGCCGCTGCGCCAGGTGCTGCAGCGGTGCGCGGAGGCGGTGGTGGAGCACCTGGACGCCGCCTTCGCCCGCGTGTGGACGCTGAACGAGGCGGAGCAGGTGCTGGAGCTGCAGGCCAGCGCCGGGCTGTACACCCACCTGGACGGCCCCCACGGGCGCGTCCCCGTCGGCGCGTTCAAGATCGGCCGGATCGCGGAGGAGCGGCGGCCGCACCTGACGAACGACGTGCTGAACGACCCGCGGGTGAGCGACAAGGAGTGGGCCCGCCGCGAGGGGATGGTCTCCTTCGCCGGCTACCCCCTGATGGTGGAGGGGCGCGTCCTCGGCGTGATGGCGATGTTCGCCCGCCACCCCTTCCCCGAGCGCACGCTGGGCGGCCTCGGCGCCGTGGCCGACGGGATCGCCATGGCCATCGACCGCCACCACGCCGAGCGCGAACGCGACCGGCTGATGGCGGAGCTGGAGGTGGAGCGCTCGCGCCTGGCCACCGCGTTCGAGCGGGCGCCGGCGTTCATCGCCACCGTGCGCGGGCCCGACCACGTCTTCGAGATGGCCAACCCGCCCTACTACCAGCTGGTGGGGCACCGGGACGTCCTGGGCAAGCCGGTCGCGGAGGCGCTTCCCGAGGTGGTGGAGCAGGGCTTCGTGGCGCTGCTGGACGACGTCCGCCGCACCGGGGAGCCCTTCGTGGGGACGGAGATGCGCATCCTCATCCAGCGCACGCCGGGGGCGCAGCCGGAGGAGCGGTACCTGAACTTCGTCTACCAGCCGCTCACGGACCCGGACGGGAGCGTCGGCGGCATCCTGGCGCACGGCGTGGACGTGACCGGGCAGGTGGAGGCGCGCCGGCAGCTGGAGGAGCAGGCCGCCGAGCTGGAGGCGCAGAAGGAGGAGCTGGTCCTGCAGGCGGCACGGCTGGAAGAGGTGCAGATCGAGCTGGAGACCAGCAACGAGGAGCTGCAGGACGCCAACGAGGAGCTGCAGCGCACCAGCGACCAGGCCGCGCGCGAGCGCGCGCACCTGGCCGCGGTCGTCGAGCACGCGCCGGTGGGGATCGTGATCGCCGAGGCGCCCTCCGGCCGCATCGTGGCGGGGAACCGCCGGGTGGAGGAGATCTTCCGCCACCCCGTCCTGCAGTCCGGGAGCGTGGAGGAGTACCGCGACTGGGTGGCGTTCCACCCCGACGGGCGGCAGGTGGAGAGCCACGAGTACCCGCTGGCGCGCGTCTTCGCCGGCGGCCGGGTGGCGGGGCCCGACGACTACCTGTACCGGCGCGGCGACGGCACCCGCGCCTGGGTGCGCATCACCGGCGCGCCCCTGCGCGGGCCCGATGGCGCGCTCACCGGCGGGCTGGTCGTCATCGACGACATCGACGACGAGAAGCGGGCGGAGGAAGAGCGCGAGCGGCTGATCCGCGACCTGGAGGTGGAGCGCGCCCGGCTGCAGCAGATCTTCTCCGAGTCGCCGGCGGTGATGGCGCTGTACACCGGGCCGGAGCACGTCATCACCATGGTGAACCCCACCTGGGAGCGCACCGTGGGCAAGCCGGACGCCGTGGGGCGGCGCTTCCGCGACGTCTTCCCGGAGTTCGCGGGGACGGGGCTCTTCGAGCTGCTGGACCGGGTGTACGAGACCGGCGAGCCGTACGTGGATCCGGAGGTGAACGTCCCGCTGGACCGCTGGGGGACGGGGGTGCCGGAGGACTCCTTCTGGAACCTGGTCTGGCGCCCCCTGGCCGGCGAGGGCCCGCAGGGGCGCGACGTGCTGGTGCACGCGGTGGACGTGACGGCGCAGGTGCAGGCGCGGCGCGAGGTGCAGGCCAGGGCCGAGGAGCTGGCCCGCCTGGCCCGCGCGCTGGAGACCAGCAACCAGGAGCTGGACCAGTTCGCCTACGTGGCCAGCCACGACCTCAAGGCCCCGCTCCGCGGCATCTCCAACCTTTCCAGCTGGATCGAGGAGGACCTGGGCGACGCCGCCACCGGCGAGGTGCGCGGGCACCTGGCGCTCCTGCGCAGCCGGGTGATCCGCATGGAGGGGCTCATCGACGGGATCCTGCACTATTCGCGCGCCGGCCGCATGCGCGAGCGGGTGGAGCGGGTGGATGCCGGCGCGCTGGCCCGCGAGGTGGTGGACCTGCTGGCGCCCCCGGAAGGCGCGGTGGTGGAGGTGGCGCCGGAGATGCCGGTGATCGCCACCGAGCGGCTGCCGCTGCAGCAGGTGCTGATGAACCTGGTGGGGAACGCGCTCAAGTACGGCGGCGGGGCCGGGGCGCGCGTGGAGGTCTCCGCGCGGCCCGCGGGGGAGGGAGCGTGGGAGTTCGCGGTGCGCGACCAGGGGCCGGGGATCGCCCCGGAGTACCACGACCGCATCTTCACCATCTTCCAGACCCTGGAGCCGCGCGACCGGGTGGAGAGCACCGGGATCGGGCTGTCCATCGTCAAGAAGCTCGTGGAGAGCCGCGGCGGGCGCGTGTGGGTGGAGTCCGCGCCGGGCCAGGGAGCCGTGTTCCGGTTCCTGTGGCCGGTGCACGAAGGAGTGCCGGAGGAATGAGCGAGACGACGCTGAACGTGCTGCTGGTGGAGGACGACGAGGTGGACGTGATGAACGTCCGCCGCGCCTTTCGCAAGAACCGCATCGCCGACCCGCTCTTCGTCGCCGGCAACGGCGAGGAGGCGCTGCGGATGCTGCGCGCGGCGGAGGTGCCGGCCCGGCGGCGGCTGGTGCTGCTGGACCTGAACATGCCGCGGATGAACGGCATCGAGTTCCTGCGCGAGCTGCGCGCGGACCCCGGCCTCCGGTGCACCTCGGTGGTGGTGCTCACCACCTCCAACGACGAGCGCGACCGCGTGGAGGCGTACAACCTGAACGTGGCGGGGTACATCCTGAAGCCCGTCACCGTCCAGAACTTCTGCGACGCCATGCTGGCGCTGAACAAGTACTGGACGCTGGTGGAGCTGCCGTGAGCCCGCCGGGCGAGGGCCGCGCCGACCGATCCGGCGGGGGCGGGGTATTCAGCGGGAACGGATGGATGGCGCAGCAACCGATGCATCGAAGTGAAAGGCCGGCAGTGAGCGCAGAGCAAGGGACGGTGGAGCGGAACGGCGGGCGGCGCAGGCTGGGGGCGGGACCGGCGGGCTTTCGGGCGCGGGTGCTGGTGGTGGACGACGACGTGGTGGACCGGATGGCGGTGCGCCGCCACCTTGCCGGCGCCCCGGGCGAGATCCTGGTGGACGAGGCGGAGGGCGTGCTGGCGGCCATCGACCGCCTGACGGCCGAGCCGTTCGACTGCGTGGTCCTGGACTACAACCTTCCCGACGGCGACGGCCTCACCTTTCTGCGCGGGCTGCGGAGCGCCGGGCTGGAGGTGCCGGTGGTGATGCTCACCGGGCAGGACGACGCCGAGGTGGCACGCGACCTCATCCTCTCCGGCGCGGCCGCGTACATCCCCAAGGCCAGCGTTTCCACCGAGCTGCTCCACGCATCCATCCGCGACGCGATGAGGACGGCGGCGTAAGGCGCGGGGCCAGCAGCGGGCACGCGCCGGGCGCAGGGAACTCCATCCGGTTCCCTGCGCCTTTCTCGTTGCCCCCGCGACGCTGCGTGGCGGCGCGTCTCCGGCAGGTGCCGGCACTCCCGGATGGGCACCCGCGCCACGCGAGGGGGGTACCGGGTACGTCGAATCCCGGGCGAAAGCTTGCGCGCCGCGCCCGTTCCTGAGAGACTTGCGGGGTCGGGACGGCGCCGCGGGGCCTTCGCCAGGACCTCCGCCGCCACCCGCCGCGCCCTCTCCCAGCCCCGCCGAGACCGGAGGACGACCCATGGCACTCCCCGTCCTGGACACTGCTTCCCTCCACGACCTGGACGTTCCGCTGGAGCGCGACCTGTTCCTGCGCACGCTGCTGCGCGAGCTGGCGGGCACCCTGCAGGACGTGGTGGGGCTGGACGAGGCCGCCGGCTTCGTGAGCGTGGTGGGTCAGGCGATGGGCCGGCAGATCGACGCGGCATACCGCGCCGCGCTGCGGGTGGACCGCCTGTCGCGCCAGCAGGTGGGCGAGGTGCTGGTGGACCTCAAGCGGCGCATCCAGGGCGACTTCTACGTGATCTCCGAGGACGCGGAGAAGATCGTGCTGGGCAACCGGCGCTGCCCCTTCGCGGACAAGGTGATCGGCCGCCCGGCGCTCTGCATGATGACCTCCAACGTGTTCGGGACCATCGCGGCGGAAAACCTGGGCTACGGCAAGGTCGAGCTGAACCGCACCATCGCGGAGGGGCACCCCGAGTGCCGCGTGACCGTCTACCTGCGCCCCTCCGACGCCGCCGAGCAGGCCCCGGGGAGAGAGTACTTCAACCCACGGGACTGAATGGTGTCGCCGGACGACTTCGTCCGTCTGGCGAACGCCTTCCCCGAAGCGTGCCTGCTGGTGCGGGGGACGGGAGAGGTGGTGGCGGCGAACCGGGCGGCCGGTGAGATCTTTCGGCGGGCTCCGCGGGAGCTGCGGGGGGTGCCCCTGCAGGCGCTCTGCGCGGATGCCCCGGACCGCGTGGACGACGTGCTGCGCACCTTCGCGCGGAGCGGTGCCATGCTCCCCGCCCGGCTGGTCCTGCGCCGCCCCGCGGGAGCGGCGGAGCCGTTCCGCTGCGAGGGCGCGGCCGTGGTGCCGGCGCCCAGCCGCGGGGCCACCCTCCTGGTGCTGCGGCTTCGCCCCCATGCGGCGGCCAGCGAGCACTTTCTCCACCTCAACCACCGCATCGACGCCCTCTCGCGCGAGGTGCACGACCGCCGCGTGGCGGAGGCGGCGGTGCAGGAGCAGGCGGCGCAGCTGCAGGAGCTGGCCAGCGAGCTGGAGCAGACCATCGAGGAGCTGCAGCAGCAGACGGAGGAGGCCGAGGCCGCCCGGCGGCAGGCCGAACAGGCCAGCCAGGCCAAGAGCGACTTCCTGGCCACCATGAGCCACGAGCTGCGCACTCCGCTCAACGGCATCATCGGCTACGCGGACCTGCTGGACGCCGGGGTGGGCGGACCGCTCTCCCAGACGCAGCGCGCCCACCTGGACCGCCTGCGGCGCAGCGCACGGCTGCTGCACCAGCAGATCGACGAGGTGCTCACCTTCTCGCGGCTGGAGGCGGGCCGCGAGCCGGTGTACCCGGAGCCCGTGGACTTCGCGATGCTGGCGCGCGACGCGGCGGAGGTGATCGAGCCGGTGGCGGCCGGGCGGGGCCTGGTGCTGCGGCTGCTCCTTCCGCCCGGGTCCGTCCCGGGGTGGACGGATCCCGCGAAGGTGCGCCAGATCCTGCTCAACCTTCTCTCCAACGCGGTCAAGTTCACCGAGCGCGGCGAGGTGCGGCTGGCGCTGGACGTGGAACCGGGGTGGGTGCGGCTGGCGGTGAGCGACACCGGGGTGGGAATCGCGCCCGGGGACCGGGAGCGGGTCTTCGAGCCGTTCACCCAGGTGGACGCCTCCCGTACGCGGCGCGCCGGCGGCACGGGGCTGGGGCTCTCGGTGAGCCGCCACCTCGCGGTGCTCCTCGGCGGCGAGATCACCCTCTCCAGCGTGCAGGGCCAGGGGAGCACCTTCGTTCTCCACGTTCCGCGGGAGGGCCCCGGCTCCGGCGCTCCCTCGGCCCCGGTCGCTCCGCGCAAAGGCCGCCAGGCGGGATCATCTCCGGGCGAATCCTGAACACGACGGGTCTCTCCCACGCGAACGGCGCGGAGAAGCCTCTTCTTCCGCGCCGTTGCGACCTCCGCGTCCGTGCCTGGCTGAGGGCAACACGCGCTCAGGCGGGGAGCGCCGCCTCCGCGGGCGCCACCAGTTCCGCCGCGGCCCGCACCGCCGGCGGCGCGCGGTACGCCTCGGGGGCGGTGGGGCAGAAGGGGGCCAGGGTGCAGCGCTCGCAGTACGCGCGGCGCGCGGTGCAGACGGCGCGGCCATGATCGATGATGCGGTGCGTGAAGATCACCCGCTCCGGCCTCTCCAGCACGGCCAGCAGGTCCTGCTCGACCTTCTCCGGATCCTCCTCGCGCGTGAGCCCCAGCCGGGCGGCGATGCGCTTGACGTGCGTGTCCACCACCACGCCCTCCGCGATCCCGAAGCCCACCCCCAGCACCACGTTCGCCGTCTTGCGGCCCACGCCGGGGAGCTCGGTGAGCGCGTCCAGGTCCGCCGGCACCTCTCCCCCGTGCCGCTCCACCAGCGCCTTTCCGAGGCCGATGAGCGCGCGGGACTTGTTGCGGAAGAAGTTGAGCGACTTGAGGTGCTCCTCCATCTCCTCCTGCGACGCCTCCGCGAAGTCCCGCGCCGTGCGAAAGCGCGCGAAGAGCGCCGGCGTCACGCGGTTGACGGCGGCGTCGGTGGTCTGCGCGCTCAGCACGGTGGCGACGACGAGCTGCAGGGGGGTCTCGTGGTCCAGCGAGCAGCGGCTGTCGGGGTAGAGCGAGGCCAGCTCCCTCAGGATGGACGCGACGCGCTCACGGCGCGCCTTTCTGCTTTCTCTGGGCAAAGAACTCCTCCAGTGGATCGAGGTCCCACGTGTTGAGCACCTGCGGCGCGGTGAGCCACGCCTTGCGCGCGATGTTGACGCCGTAGATCACGCTCCCCAGCGCGGCGGTGGAGTGCGCGTCGGGGTTGATGGGGACGAGCACGCCCCGCTCCGCGGCGTAGCGGGCGTTCCTCCAGTCCACGTCCAGCCGGTGCGGATCGGCGTTGATCTCCACACAGGTGCCGTGCTCCGCCGCCGCGTCGATCACCGCCCGCACGTCCACCGCGTACCCGGTGCGCCGCAGCAGCAGCCGCCCCGTCGCGTGGCCCAGCATGGTGATGTACGGATTGGACACCGCGCGGATGAGCCGCGCCGTCTGCTCCTTCTCCGGGAGCGCGAAGTTGCTGTGGATGGAGCCCACCACGTAGTCGAACGAGGCCAGCACGTCGTCGGGGTAGTCCAGCCGGCCGTCGGCCAGGATGTCGGCCTCCACCCCCTTGAACAGGCGAAAGCGCTTCTTCCCCTTCCCTCCGTGCTCGCGGTTCCACGCGTCGATCTCGGCGTGCTGCCTTTTGACCTTCGGAATCGGCAGCCCGCCCGCGTACCCGGCGGACTGCGAGTGGTCCGCGATCCCCAGGTAGCGCCACCCCCGCTCCCGCGCCGCCTCCGCCATCTCCGCCACCGTCGCGCGGCCGTCCGAGTACGACGTGTGGCAGTGGAAGGTGCCGCGCAGGTCGTCCATCTCCACCAGCTTCGGCAGCGTCCCCTTCGCCGCGGCCTCCACCTCGCCCCACCCCTCGCGCAGCTCCGGGGGGACCCACGCCAGCTCCAGCGCCTGGTACACCGCATCCTCGTCCGGGAGCGGCAGCCGCTTCTTTCCCTGCAAGACGCCCTTCGCCTCCAGCCGCAGCCCCCGCTCCCCCGCCCGCGCGCGCAGCTGCTCCACGTGCTCGCCGCTCCCCGTGGCGCAGACGAGCGCGGCGCCGTACGCGTCGGGGACGACGCAGGTGAGCGTGGCCCGCACGCCGTCCGCGAACTCCACCTCCGCCCGCGCGTCCGCGTCGTCGTGGTCCGACCGCGCGACGCCCTGCAGCGCGCGGAAGGCGGCGAGCACGCCGGCCGGCCGCTTCGCCGCCGCGACCATGTCGATGGAGTCGATCACCTCCAGCCGCCGCCGCACCTGCCCCGCGGCGCTGGCGCGGACCACGCCCGGGAGGCTCTCCACCAGCTCCAGCAGCGCCGCCGCGGCCTCGATCGCCTGGTAGTAGCGGCGGCGCCCGCGCATCGACCGGGCGAACGCCACGCCCTGCAGGATCACCTGCTCCGTCTTCGCGCCGAAGCCGGGGAGCGCCGCCAGCCGGCCCGCCGCCGCGGCCTCTTCCAGCTTCTCCAGCGAGTCGATCCCCAGCTCCTTGAAGAGCGTGCGCCCCCGCCTGGCGCCCACGCCCTTGATGCGCATCACGTCGTAGAGGCCCACCGGCGTCTCCGCCCGCAGCTCCTCCAGCATCCGCGAGGTGCCGGTCGACACCAGCTCCGCCAGCACCGAGGCGATCCCCTCGCCCACGCCGGGGAGGGTGCGCAGCTGGCCGGCGGCGGCCAGGGCGGGAAGGTCCGCGCCGGAGGTCTCCAGCCGGCGCGCGGCGGTCGCGAAGGCCTTCGCGCGGAAGGGATTTCCCCCCACCACCTCCAGCAGCATGGCGATCTCGCCCAGGATGGCGGCCGCCTCGCGCGCCGTCATGCGCCGCCCAGCCGCACGCGGTGAAAGTCCAGCCGGGAGAGGGGGACGGAGCCGGGCCGGTCGAAGGCGCGCCGTTCCGGAGCCGGGGCCTGCGTCACGTCTTCCGCGTGGGTTTCGACGTACCAGAGGGCGCGCGCCACCAGCTTGAGCGCCTCGGCGGTCGTGAGGATGGAGTAGAGCCCCGCCATCTCGCCGCCGGGAAGGACGCTCTCGAAGTCGGCGCCCTGCTCACGCCCCGGCTCCGCCCACACCGGCGGGATGCCGGCGCCCACCTCGGTGTTGAAGGGGATGACGCTGAACCCGGCGCGCAGGCGGTGGATGCCCAGCACCATCAGCACCTCCACGTCCGTAAACGGCAGGTCCAGCGCGTCCCGGGCGCGCGACTGGGTGACGAAGAAGCCGTCCACCGGCTCCGGAGGCACGTCCGTGCCGATGCTGGCCCAGAACAGGTTGGGCGGCAGCTGCAGGTACAGGCTGTCGTAGGGCGCGGCGAACTGCCAGTCCTGCAGCCCGGGCGTGCCCTCCACCAGGTAGCGCGCCACGGCGGGATCCAGCACGTACAGCCGCCGCCCGAAGCGCCAGAAGTTGAAGGCGTGGTAGAAGAGGGCGCGGTACTCCTCCAGCATCTCCGGCGGCGCGTCGGGGGGGATGATGTCCCGGATGGCGTCGCCGCCGGTGCCCAGGAAGACGAAGCGCTCGCGGCGCGCGGGGTCTTCGCGGCGCCCCTCGGCCTCGTCCTGGATCATGGGAAAGACGCGCGTCTCGAAGTCGCCGTCCATGAAGGCGATCTCGTACGGCGTCAGCCGCGCCGAGCCCGGCCCGTTCCCCGGCGCCCGGCCGTCGGTGGCGGCCGCGGCATCGGCCGCCGCCGTGGCGTCGTCCGCGGCCGCGCCCTCGGGAGTCGCGCCTCCCGCCTCGTCCCCGCCCTGCACCGCGTCGTCTCGCTCCTCCGCCACCGCTTCCCCCTCCTGCGCTGGGTGGGCCCCTCCCCCCGGCCCCCTCCCCGCGCAAAGTGCGTGCGGAGAGGGGGAGGACTGCAACTGCGAACAGCGTCGCGCTTCGCGCGGGCCCCTCACCCCCGGCCCCTCTCCCGCAAACTGCGCGGGAGAGGCGAGAACGCGTCCGTGCACGCCGGCAGGCATCCTGCCACCCGCGGAGGGCCCCTGCCCCGCTCCGCGGGAGAGGGGGAGCTGGTCCGCCGTGATCCCCGCCCTCCCCCCCCGCTCCACCGACCCTGACCTTCGTCCTCCTGAGGGAGGCGCCGCGCGATCTCTGCCCGTGCACAGGGCTCTGGCGCCGGCCGAAGGATCTGCTCTCCCGTGCGGAGAGGCCGGCGCGCGACCAACCCGCCCGTGCCACCCCTCCCCCGAAGTTGGGGGAGGGGTCGCCGCCGGGCCGCGAGGAACGAGCGGCGCAGGCGGCGGGGGAGAGGGCCCCCCGGCGAAGCCGGGCGGGTTCCCGCCTTCGCACGGAGCCGTGCTCTGCCGACGGCCCCTCCCGTACCGGGCCCCGGCAAATTGTTCGCCGCCCCACATCGCTCTCGCCCTGTCCCGCCGTCCCGCCCGTCACTCCTCCGCGATCCACCAGTCCCCGGGGTCCACCGTCCACTCCCCCACGTCGGGCGCCTCGCGGTTGAACAGGTCGCGGATCCCCTCGAAGACGCCGCGGCGGCGCACCAGCACCACCGCCGTGTCACCGGGGCCGTCGCGAAAGCCTTCCAGGTACATGAAGGAGACGTCCCCCAGCCGCTCCGGCCGCGGCAGCGAGACGCGCCGGCCGCCCACCTCCGCCTCCACCTCCTCCATCCGCATGAACTCCGCGTCCGTGACGATCCGCTCCACGAACACGTCGCCGTCCACCTCCCACGCGCCCTCGTCCAGCGGCTCGCCGGCGCGGTAGAAGAGCGGATCGAACGGCTGCCCCTCGCGCCGCTTGAAGTTCTCGTCCGCCGCGTAGTCGAAGTCCTCCAGCGCGTCCTCGCCCGCCGTGGACTCGCGGTGGTGCCGGATCTCGTGGACGATGGTCTCGTACAGCTCGGCTTCCCAGTCGAACTCCGGGTCCAGCTCCGCCAGCTTCCGGAACGAGCCGTAGTACAGGTGCACCCCGCTGCGCACCTCGTCCGGCGGCTCGTGCCCCAGGTCCAGCTCGCCCGTGGCGCACTCGCCCAGGGTGTAGACCTCGGGGAGCTCCGGATGCGGAACGGCCTCCTCCGAAACGACGACGTAGTCCACGCCCCAGCGCAGCTCGGGCGGAATCTCGTCGAAGATCTCGTGCGCGCGCTGCTCGAACTCGGCGTAGGTCATGGTGCGGTGGCCGGGACGGGATGACGTCGCTGGAGAAAGATGCGTACCGCGGCGAGCGCCGCCCCCACGCCGATCCCCAGCGCCCACGACGCGGGATCGCGCCACAGGACCAGCTTGAACCAGGTGGTCTTCGCCGCCAGCGCCAGGGCCAGCAGCAGGTAGGGGACGGAGCGCGTGGTCAGCGCGGAGTACGCGTAGAAGAGCATGTGCCCGCTGAACGGCACCACGGGCACCGCCACCATCCGCACCGCCCCCAGCAGCACCGCGGCCGCGTCCACCGCCAGGGCGCGCGGCGGGTCGCGATCCACGCGGTCCAGCCACAGGCGCGCCCACACGAAGAAGGCGACGAAGAAGGGGGCGATGTACAGCAGCGCGAAGCGCCGCGCCGGCCACCCCTCCACCACCAGCGCCGCCCTCGCCACGAACAGCAGGGGGACGGCGACCGCGCCGGCGGCCGCCAGGCGGCGGAGCGCGGCGCGGCGGTGCAGCAGGAGGGT
Organism: Longimicrobium sp.; assembly: GCA_036260235.1. Lineage (GTDB taxonomy): Bacteria > Gemmatimonadota > Gemmatimonadetes > Longimicrobiales > Longimicrobiaceae > Longimicrobium. Next base: position 8,270 of record DATAAG010000338.1, on the reverse strand, counting down.
GCGAACGGCGTGCACGTCTACCGGTGTCGCGAACGGACGCGGCGAGGGCGCGGAGCCGGGGGGCCGGTCCGCGCCCTGGGTCGGCCGGCGGCGGACGCGGTCAGTCCAGCTCGTCGATGCCGTTGATGATCTTGCCCACCAGGCCGTAGGCCTTCGCCGCCTCCACGTCCAGCCAGAAGTTGCGGTGCGTGTCGGCCTCGATGCGCTCCAGCGGCTGCCCCGTCTCGCGCGCGAAGATGCGGTTGATGCGCTCGCGCATGCGGATGATCTCGTGCGCCTCGATGGCGATGTCGGCCGCGGTGCCGCCGGCGCCGCCCGCGGGCTGATGCAGCAGGAAGCGCGTGTTGGGCAGCGCGTAGCGGTCCTCCCTGGGCGCCGCCACGTAGATCAGCGCGCCGGCGCTGGCCACCCACCCCGTGCCGATCATCCGCACCCGCGGCTTGATGAAGCGGATCACGTCGTGGATGGTGTCGCCCGATTCCACGTGCCCGCCCTGCGAGTTCACGAAGATGTTGATGGGGTCGTCGCCCGCGGACGCCATGGCCAGCAGCTGGCCGATGACGTTGCTCACCAGCTGCTGGTCGATCCCGCCGCTGATGATGAGCGTGCGCGACTTGAACAGCCGCTCGCGGATGCTGTCGGTCAGCGCGTTGGGCGGGCTTTCGACGGGCTTTGGCTGTTCCTCGTCCTGATCCTCTTGGTTCCTCATCCCCAGGTATCCCCTTCGGTAATGGCTGGCACCGGCCGCGGACCGCGACAGGGTAGCAGCCCGCCGCCCCCGGCGAAAGGGCCGCCCCTCCCCCTGCCCTCCCTGCGCAAACTGCCGCGTGGAGAGGGGTGAACGTCCGGATTGTCCACGGGTTGCGATTCTACCGGGGCGGCCCGGGCACCAGGCGGGTGACCCACAGCCCGGAGTTGAAGTCCGTCGCGAAAACCAGACCGTTGTGCGGCATGGCCGCCCAGGTGAAGGTGAGGTTGGGGATGAAGCCCTGCTCGTCGCCGGTGGCCAGCGCCGCCACCTCGCGCCGCTGCAGGCGCCCGCGCAGCTCGCCGGAGACGTCCAGCGCGCGCAGGCCGCCGTTGTGGCTGCCCACGTACAGCGTGTCGTTGTGCACCCAGAACTTGCTGATGCCGCGCCCCGGCACCTCGTACGTCGCCACCTCCGTGGGCATCTCGGGGTTGGTGGCGTCGAAGACGTGCAGCAGCCCGCCGATCTCCACCGGGCGGTTCAGGTCCGCGCGGGGGGGCAGGATGACGTCGCCCACGAAGACATAGCGGCGGCCGGCGCGGCTGGTGTAGGGAAAGGCGTAGTGCGTGTTCCCCCACCGCTGGTTGCGCCACTCGGTGCGGTAGCGCACCTGGCTCAGCAGCCGCGGGCGCTCGGGGGAGCCGTCCTTGACCCCCTTTCCCACGTCCAGGATCACCAGCCCGTCGTCCCAGTACGAAAGGTACGCCAGCCCGTCGTGGACGAAGACGTCGCTCAGGAAGCGCTCCGGGCTGTCCTCCACCCCCCAGCGCCCCACCGCCCGCGGGTCGCGGGGATCGCTCACGTCCAGCACCACCAGCTCCCCCGCGCCCGCGTCCACCAGGTACAGGTGGCTGCCGGAGAAGACGACGGACTGCACGCCGCCCGTCACCGTCTCCCAGTACTCGCCGACGGGGCGCGGATGCGCGGGGTCCGCCAGGTCCAGCAGCACCACGCCGTTGCGCCGGCTCTCCGCCCCGCGGCGTCCGAACGCCGCCAGCGTCCCCGCCTCGTTCACCGCCACGTCGTTGATGCTGCGCGCGTCCACCACGACGGAGTCGGTGAGCCGCGGGGCGGCGGGATCGGTCACGTCCCAGGCGTACAGCTTGTTCCCCTGGCACCCGTTGCACCCGCCCCACGTCCCCGTGTAGACGTAGTCGCGCCCGTCCACCCCGCGGAACGCCCACAGGTCCGTGGTGCGCGTGTGGACCACGGGCCCCCGCCCCACCACCTCGAACCTCCCCGGCATCCTCTCCACCTCCTCCGCCGACGGCCCCACGACGCCGGGGCGTGCCTGCGCCATGGCGCGGTTCGGGAACAGGCTCGCCGCCAGGAGCAGCGCGAGCGATATGCGATGCGTCATCGTACGATTCGTGGATCAGGAGCACGGGAGCGCACTCAGGCTCGCTCCCATAATGGACGGCTCCGTGCCTTCGCGGTAGCCTCGTGGTGCTGGACGTTCAACGCACGCGGAGGCGTCTCCCTGACATCCGCGTCGTCCTTCATCAGCAGAAAGACGGTGCGGCACGCGCTGGAATCGAGTACACTGATACGGACCCGGGCACCAGCATCCCGTGCCGGTCGTCGTACCCCCCGCCGCGCGCCGCTCCGCCAGCATCGAGCAGGATCCTTCCATGACACAGAAGCGGATTGTCGTCATCAGCAGCACCGTGCGCGACCTGCCGGAACATCGCGCGAAGGTGATGGATGCGTGTCTCCGGGCAGAGATGTTCCCGAAGATGATGGAGCACCTCCCCGCGAAGAACGAAGACGCCATACAGGCTTCACACGCGCTGGTGGACGAGGCCGACGTGTACGTTGGCATCTTCGCCCACCGGTACGGCCATGTACCGGAAGGCTCGAGGATCTCGATCACCCAGATGGAGTATGAGAGAGCGGTCGAACGTGGCATCCCCCGGCTGCTCTTTCTGTGGGATACCTCGGTGCCGATCAGGGAAGAGGACATCGATTTCGAGAACAAGACGAAGCTCGACGCACTGAAGGCGCGGATGAAGAAAGAGCGCGTCGTCGCCTTCTTCAACAGCCCGGGAGATCTTCGCGGCCTGGTCCTTCACAGCCTGCACGAAGTCAGGAAGCAACTGGACGCCGGCGGCACCGGTCAAGCCGGCCAGCCGACGGGTGCCGCACCGGCCGAGAGCGTCCATCACGTTTCCGCCATTCCGCGACCGCCCGAACCGTACATCCCCCACCCGTACACGCTTCTCCAGGTGCACGGCCTCGTTGGGCGCACGGACGAGTTGCAGCTGCTGACGGACTGGGTAACGGGCAGGCGCGGTCTCCACGACGTACGCATCTTCAACGTCGTCGCGATGGGAGGGGTCGGAAAATCAGCGCTGACCTGGACGTGGTTCAACGACGTCGCGCCGCGGGAGACCAAGCTGGCGGGGCGGATGTGGTGGAGCTTCTACGAGTCCGACGCGACGTTCGAGAACCTGGTGACACGCGCCGTGGCGTACGTGGGCCGCCGCACCCTGGAGGAGGTGAAAGAACTACCGTTTCCCGACCGCCAGGCCCTGCTTCTCCGCATTCTGGACCGGGAGCCGTTCCTGCTCGTGCTCGACGGGCTGGAGCGCGTCCTGACCGCCTATGCCCGGCAGGATGCCGCCTCCCTCCGCGACCGGCCGGCTGTCGGTGGCGAAGGGGCCAGATCCGCCGCCGCTGGAGTGGCACTGCCTCACGGCAGGGGAGAATCGGTCGCGGAGAAGTACAGGCCCCGCACGACGGCCGACCCGCGGGTAGGCCGGTTCCTGCGAAGACTCGCCCGTGCAGGTGCATCCCGCGTTCTCATCAGCACCCGGCTGTATCCCGCCGATCTGCAGGCCCCCGGAAGGCCGTCGCCGGGGTCTTTCGCCCTGTCGCTCCAGGGGTCGAGCGACCGGGACGCTCTCGATCTATGGCGTGCGTACGGCGCGAGTGGCTCGAGCGAGGAGATCCTGCCGTTCTTCCGCACCTTCGACAAGCACCCGCTGCTGATCCAGCTGCTGGCGTACGAAGTTGCCGAGTTCAGCGAGGCACCCGGCGACTTCGACGCGTGGCGCAGGGCGAATCCCGACTTCAACCCCTTCGGCCTGGACCTGGCGAACGTGCAGTCGCACGTGCTGTCCTACGCCATGGCGGGGCTTTCGGCGAAAGAGCTTCGAACGCTCCGTATGATCGCGGTGTTTCGCACGTCGCCGAGCATCGAATCCATCCAGAGCCTGCTGGTCCGCGCGGACGATGCTGCCCCTCCCGGTGAAAGGCCCTTTGCGTCCCTGGACGAGCTGCGCGTGGCATTGAGCGCCCTCGAGGGCCGGGGGCTGATCGGCAGGGAGCGCCCCGCGGACCGGTACCACCTGGATCCCATCGTGCGCGGGGTCGTCCTGGCGACCCTGGACGACGCCAGCCGCACCGAGCTCTACAGGTCCATCGAGAGATATTTCGAAGCGATACCGGTGAAGGATTACACCCGGGTGGAAAGCCTGGACGATCTGGCGCCGGCGATCGAGCTCTTTCACGTCCTCGTGGGCCAGGGCCGGTACGATGACGCGCTGGTGGTCTTCAGCAGCAAGCTGGTCACTACCCTGCTCTATCGGCTGAGTGCAGGCCGGCTGCAGGTGGAGTTGCTCAACGCGCTTCTTCCGGATGGATGGGAAGCGCCGATGCGGCTGAGTCCGGCGGGCCAGAGCTATACGCTCAACGCACTCGCGCAGGGTCTCAAGCTGAGCGGGCAGCCCGGTGACGCGGTACCCATCTACCGGCGTGCGGACGAAATCGACACACGCGCGAACGATCCGCGCAATCGCAGGGCAGGCCTGAGCAACCTCTCCATTGCCCTCCGTCTGGTCGGAAAGATCGGAGAGGCGGAACACTCCGCGCGTGCAGCGCTGATCATCTCCCGGGAGCAGCGTGAGCACGTCGACGAAGGAATCAGCCTGCAATGGCTCGGAATGGCGCTCGCCACCAGGGGACAATGGGCCGAGGGGCAGAAGGCGCTGTGCCGGTCGCTGCGGATACGGCGGAGGTACAGGAAGCGTCAGGGCATGGGCCAGGGGAGCAGCTACGTGGCGCAACTGGCCCTGTGGCGCGGTGATGCGGCAACCGCCAGGCGCCTGGCCGAGTACGCGTGGAAACGGGCCTCGATTGGCCGCGGCGAACGTGATTGCATCCGCGCTGCTCGACTGCAGGGCCACGCGGCCCTGCACCTTGGTGACCACGATACCGCCAGCAGCCGGCTGCACCACGCACTCCTCCGCGCGCGGACCGCGGACTGCGTGGAAGAAGAGCTGCCCACCTTGATCGCGCTGGCGGAGTCGCACCGGCAACAGGGCGAGGCGGCGCACGCACGGGAACTGCTCGACGACGTGTGGGATTCCGCCGAACGCGGACCGTATCCGCTCTTCCACACCGATGCGCTGAACCTGCTCGCGCAGATCGAGCGGGATGCGGGGAACAGGGACGCGGCCGTCGAAGCCGCGACCAAAGCGTACCGCCTGGCGTGGTGCGACGGCCCGCCGTTCGCGTACCACTGGGGGCTGGAGAAGGCGAAGGCCCACCTCGCGGCGCTGGGTGCGCCGGAGCCGGAGATGCCGCCGTTCGACGCGTCGCAGCACGAGCCGATGCCGGAGGTGGAGATCAACCCGCCGGACGAGTTCGGCGGGGAGGAATAGCAGTTGAAGCCCCGCGCTGTTTGCGGGGCTTTCCGCAGTTGTAGCCGCGGCTTCAGCCGCTCAGGCGGGGAGCCGGCGCATGAGCGATGAAACCTTTCCCCGTCCGCCCGTGTACACACAGAACCGAATGCGATTCGCATTTGCATCCGCTCACCTGCATCCGCCTCCCCCGTGCCCAACCGAGCCGCAGCTACACGCACGCCGCGCCAGCCGCGCAGCCGCCAGACGGAAGAGCGCATCCTCCGCGCGTTCAGCGAGCTGCTGAGCGACGCGCGGTTCGAGGACGTGTCCGTGCAGCAGGTGGCCGGGCGCGCGGGGGTGTCGGTGGGCGGGTTCTACGCGCGCTTCGCCAGCAAGGACGAGCTGCTGCTGCACGCCATGTACGCCGGCTACGTCCGCGACGCCGTCGCCGACGCGGAGCGCACCTTCGATCCCGCGCAGTGGGCGGGCGCCGGCATCGCGCCGATCGCGGAGGCGTACTTCGCGCTGATGCTGCGCACCGCGCGCGAACACCTCCCCGTCCTGCGCGAGATCGTCCACCGCACCCGCGGCAATCCCGACACCGTGGCAAACAGCGCCGCGTGGGCCGAGTTCCGCCGGGGCGTGCGCGATCCGTTCCGCCGCCTCCTCGCCGAGCGCATCGGCGAGGTCGATCATCCGGACCCGGAGTTCGCGCTGCGCTTCGCCTTCAGCGCCTGCTCGTCCGCGCTGCGCGAGAGCGTGCTCTTCGGGCACATGGAGCCGTCCATGGGGCCCGTCGAAGAAGACGTGATGGCGCGCGAGCTGGCGCGCATGTTCTGCCGCTACCTGGGCATCCCCTTCCCCGCCGGCGCGGACGAGCCCGCCCGCGCCTGATCCATCAACCGAGAGCCCGACCATGAACGCCACCGCCGTGCGCATCCGCCTGCGCACCTTCGCCTTCGCCACCGCAGCCGCGACGGCGCTCGCCTCCCCCGCCGCCGCGCAGGAGGCATCGTCCGCATCGCCCTCCGCCGACGCCGTGCCCGCGGAGGCCGCGCAGGTGCGGCAGATCGCGGACGACTACCTGGCCGCCCTCATCGCCCGCTTTCCCGGCACGCAGGCGGCGCTGGGGAGCGGGCCCGCGCCGGACCGCTGGACCGACAACTCGCTCGCCTTCCAGGCGGAGTGGGACGCGGAGCAGGACGCCTTCCTGGGCCGGCTGCGCGCCGTGGACTCCGACGTGCTCTTCGGCCGGCCGGAGTGGCTGATCCACGGGATGATGCAGGAGTCGCTGGAGGGCTCCGTGGCGCAGCGCATCTGCCGGTTCGAGCTGTGGCAGGGGGTGGACCAGATCTTCGGCTGGCACCTGAACGTGAGCAACCAGGCCGGCATCGCCCGGGCGGAGACGCCGGAGGACCGCGCGCGCACGCTGGCCCGCTGGCGCGACCTCCCCCGCTTCGCATCGGTCGAGATCGAGAACCTCCGCACCGGCCTGGCCGCCGGCTACGCGGCCCCGCGCGACAACGTCCTCCGCGTCATCGAGCAGCTGCAGGGGATGCTGCCGGATTCGGTGGAGGCGTCGCCGTTCTGGGCGCTGACCACGCGCTCGCCGGATCCCGGCTTCGCGCGCGAGGCGGGCGCCATCGTGCGCAACGACGTCTACCCCGCGATGCGCGCCTACCTGCGGTTCCTCCAGGAGGAGTACCTGCCGCGGGCGCGGACGGAGGTGGGGCTGTGGGCGCTGCCGGACGGCGCCGCGTGCTACCGCGGCGTCATCCGCGGCGCCACCTCGCTGGACGTGGCGCCGGAGGAGCTGGCGCGGATGGCCCGCGCCGCGCGGATGGAGCTGGAGGCGGAGCTGCGCCCCCTGGCCCTGGCGGTCACGGGCGAGACGGAGCTGGGCGCCGCGCGCGAGCGGCTCAAGACGGACCCGGCGTTCGCCTTCGGCAGCCGCGAGGCCAAGCTGGCCGCCACCCGCGCGCAGATCGACACCCTGCGCACGCTGATGCCGCGCGCCTTCTCCCGCGTGCCGTCGACGCCGCTGGTCGTGGAGCCGGGGCCGGCGTACACCGAACGCTCGCGGCCGGGCGCCTGGTACGACTCCGCGCCCCTGGACGGCACGCGCCCGGCGACCTTCTACATCAACCTGGGCAACGCCGAGCGCAGCCCGCGCATGGAGCTGGCGACGGCCACCAGCCACGAGGGGTGGCCGGGGCACCACCTGCAGGTGGCGTGGGCGCAGGAGCGCGAGGTGCCGCACCCGGTGATGCGGCTGCTGGGCACCTCCGCCTTCGTGGAAGGATGGGGGATGTACGCCGAGCGGGTGGCGGACGAGATCGGCGCCTTCCGGGACCCGCTGATGCGCGCCGGCATCTACTCGCACCTGGCGGACGCGCTGGTGGCGCTGGAGATCGACCCCGGCATCCACGTGGGGCGGTGGACGCGCGCGCAGGCGGTGGATTCCATGATGGCCATCAGCCGCCGCCCCCGCGCGCAGGCGGAGTCGTACGCGGACCGCCACGCCGCCACGCCCGGGCAGCTGATCACCTACATGACGGGGTACCTGGAGATCGTGCGCCTTCGCGAGCAGGCGCGCCGCGAGCTGGGCGACGCCTTCGACATCCGCGCCTTCCACGACGTGGTGCTGGACGACGGCCCCGTGACGCTCCCCATGCTGCGCGCCAGGGTGGAGCGCTGGATCGCCGACACCCGCGCCGCCCGCGGCTGAGCCTCACGCAGAGTCAGCAGAGTCAGCGGAGTTGTCCCCTGCACAGATCAAAACTCACCCTGCTCACTTCTGTTGACTCTGCGTGAGGCCAATCAGTATCTCAGCGTCAGCGGGTGACGTGGGACCAGACGGTGCGGGAGATGTCGCGGCCGACGGCGGCGGCGACGTC
>DATAAG010000337.1:0-6083 GCA_036260235.1 Longimicrobium sp. | reverse complement strand
GCGCTGGCGCGCATCGCCCGCCCCGATCAATGACGCGCAACGGCTACCAGCTGGGGTCGCTCTCGAACAGCGTCTCGATCTGCTCCGCGGGAACGGGGCGGCAGAAGAAGAAGCCCTGGCCGTACTCGCACTCCAGCGTCCGCAGCTCGTCCAGCAGCTCCGCCGTCTCGATCCCCTCGCTCACCACCGCCACCCCCAGCGCGTGCGCCATCGCCACGATGGTGCGCACGATCTGCAGGCTGCTGCCGTTGGCGCCGGAGACGAAGGAGCGGTCGATCTTGAGCGCGTCCAGCGGCAGCCGGTGCAGGTAGCTGAGCGAGGAGTAGCCGGTGCCGAAGTCGTCCACGTGCAGCCTGACCCCCAGCTCCTTCATCCGCCCCAGCGTGTCCAGCACCTGCGCGGAGTGCTGCAGGATCACGCTTTCCGTGATCTCCAGCTCCATGGTGCCCGGCCGCACGCCGGTGTCGCGGAGGATGCGCTCCACCCGCTCCACCAGGTCCGGCTGCTGGAACTGACGGGCGGAGAGGTTCACCGCCATCTTCAGCTCCCCGCCACCCGGCCGGTCCTGCCACCGCCGCAGCGTGCGGCACGCCTCCTCCAGCACCCACACCCCGATGGGAAGGATGAGCCCGGTCTCCTCGGCCATGGGGATGAAGTCGTCGGGGAGCACCAGCCCGCGCTCCGGGTGCTGCCAGCGGACCAGCGCCTCGAAGCCCGTGATGCGCCCCGTCTGCAGGTGCACGATGGGCTGGTAGTACACGCGCAGCTCGCCCCGCTCCAGCGCCCGCCGCAAGTCCGTCTCCAGCTGCAGCCGGGCCATGGCCTCGGCGTGCATGGCGGGGTCGAAGACGTGGTACTGCCCGTCCGCCGCCTCGCGGGCGCGGATCATGGCGATGGCCGCGTCGCGCAGCACGTCCTCCGCCCGCTCGTAGCCGGGCCCGCTGAGCACGATCCCCACGCTGGCGCCGGAGAACACGTCGCGGCCGGCGGCGCGCAGCGGCTGGGCCAGCATCTGCCGCACGCAGGTGGCCACCCGCGTGGCGTCCGCCACCCCGCCCACCCCGTCGATCAGGATGGCGAACTGGTCGCCCCCCACGTGCGCCACCATCGCCTCCGCGGGGGCGCACTCCTGCAGCCGGGCCGCCGCCCCCGCCAGCAGCTCGTCGCCGGCGGCGCGGCCCAGCGAGTCGGTGACCAGCTGGATGCGGTCCAGCTCCACCGCCAGCACCGCGAAGCGCTGCCCGTCGCGCCGGGCCGCGTCCAGCGCCAGCTCCAGGCGGTGGGTGAGCAGCCCGCGGTTGGGGAGCCCCGTGACCGCGTCGTAGAAGGCGTTGCGCAGCAGCTCGCGCTCCAGCCGCTTGCGGTGCGTGAGGTCCTCGCAGCAGGTGACCAGCGCCACCGCGCGGCCGGCGGCGTCGCGCACCACGTCGCTGCGCAGGAGCACGGGGAACACCGACCCGTCCTTGCGCACGTTCACCGTTTCGCGGCTCCAGCTTCCCACCTCGTTCATCCGCTGCACGTCCAGGGGCCGGGCGTGCTCCGCCGGGGCAAAGACGCGGGCGTGGCGGCCGGCCAGCTCCTCCGGCGTGTAGCCGTGCATCCGGGCGTCCGCCGGGTTGCTGTACAGGATGCGGCCCTTGAGGTCGGTGATGGTGACGCCCAGCTGCATGGTCTCCACTGCCTTGCGCAGCATGCGCAGGCTCACGCTGCTGCGGGCGCTGAGCGCCGCGATGGCCAGCGCCTTCTCCATGGCCGGGGTGCCGTCGCGCTGCGCCACCAGCAGCCCCGCGAAGCGCGCCAGCGACGACAGCAGGTCCACCTCCTCCGGCGTCCAGCTGCGGGGGCGCGTGTCCGCCACGCACAGCGCGCCGGCCACCTGCCCGCCCGGGCGGCGGAAGGGGATCCCCGCGTACCCCACCTCTCCCAGCCACACCTGGGGGTTGCGCCGCACCACGGGGTGCTCGCGCGCGTCCTCCAGCAGCAGGGGCTCCCCCGTGGTGACCGCCACCCCGCACAGGGAGCGCGCCAGCGGCGCCTCGCGCCGCGGCCGCCACGTGTCGGTGGGGTCGCCGGCGGAGAAGGGGCGCTCGCGGTCCACCAGCGAGAGCACGGAGACGGGAGTGTGCAGGAGCCGGGCGGCGAACGATGCCAGCCGCTCGAAGCCGGCCTCGGGCGTGTCGGCGTCGTGCAGCAGGGTGCCGGGTTCTGCCCCGGGCGGGTGCAGAAGCATCACGGGAATGCCTGGGAACCTGGGGGGACCACGGTTCCCCGCGGCGCCTGGCCGCACGGGCGTGCGCCGGCTCCGAAGGGGAAGGCAAATGGAGGTGACGGGGAAGTTGACGAAGGAATCTAACTCCCCGTCACATCCGGTGGAATAGGAAGGTAAACGGATTGAACCGGCGCGAAGGGATTGCGCCCATCCGAGCGGAGGGCGCGGAGACCTTCCCTGAAAATTCGAGGGTTCATCAGCGCTCTCTTTGAGCCGGCCGCCGCAAGTTCGGAAGGTTTTGATTGTGCGTTCGTTGTCGTATACGATGCGCCACCCCGCGGGACGGGGCATGGTGGCTCGTGGGGCAAGGTGAACAGAATTGGCCCCCTTCGCACGTTCATCGAGGAAACCTGGAATCCGCGGTCCGACTTCAATGAAGAAGTGCTCTGCCCGGGTTCCGGTTTCATCCACGCAGCCATCATGGGACATCATCATGAAAACCGCATCGCCTGACTGCCCCTCGGAGCTGTTCCTGGTGACGCTGGGAACGCCTGCGCTCGTGGCGCGCGGCACGCCCGTCCCCCTGCGCAAGAAGGACCTTGCGCTGCTGGTGTACCTGCGGCTGGAGGGGAGGCACGGCCACTCGCGCGGCGCGCTGGCCGGCCTGCTGTGGGGGAGCAGCCCCGACGAGAACGCCCGGCACTCCCTGACCCAGGCCATCGGCCGCCTGCGGGCGCGGGTGGGCGACGTGCTGGAGGTGGCGCACGACCGGGTCGCCTGCCGCGCCGCGCTGGCCTGCGACGCGGCGGCGCTGCAGCAGGCCGCCGCCTCCGGCCCGGTGGACGAGAGCGTGCTGGCGCTCTGCGCGGGCGAGTTCCTGTCCGGCTTTGCGCCCGGGCGCGGCGCGGAGGCGTTCGAGACGTGGGCGGACGGCCGGCGCGCGCACCTGCGCACGGTGGCCGTGGCGGTGCTGGACCGGCTGGGGACGGAGGCGGAGGAGCGCGGCGAGTGGGAGCGGGCGCTGGCGGCGGCGCAGCGCACGGTGGCCCTGGACCCCGCGGCGGAGCCGGCCCACCGCCGCATCATGCGCGCGTGGAGCGCCCTGGGCCACCGGGTGCGGGCCCTGCAGCACTACGACCGCCTGGTGGCGTGGCTGATCGAGGAGTTCCAGACGGACCCGGAGCCGGAGACGGCGGCGCTGGCGGAGCAGCTGCGGACCCGCATTCCCCGCCCGGCCCGTCCGGCGGCGCCGGAGCCGCCGGTGGTCCGGGTGCCGCGCCCCTTTCCGGACCCCGTCCCGGCGCCGGACCCTCACGGCGGGTCCTTTCCGTCGCCCCATCCCGCGCGCACCCGGCCGGGGGTGCAGTGGGCGTGGGGCGCCGCCGCCGTGCTGCTGGCGGTGCTGTGGAGCAGCGGCGCGCGGCGGGGCGGCGGCCGCGCGCCCCAGCGGCGTACGGACGACCGGCCGCCCCGGCTGGACCCGCCCCTGGCCGGCGCCGGCGACCCGGTGGCGCGGCTGGAGGACTGGCTGCGCACCGACGGACGGTGGATCTACTACCGCTACGGCGCCTACCTGCCCGGCGCCTGCGAGCACCCCACCGCCGCCGTGGGCAACTGGGGAAAGGACGGGGCCAGCGAGGGGGCCGGCGTGCACTGCATCGGCGAGGAGTGGCTGGCGCTGGACGTGGAGCGGCTGGGGGAGCGCTTCGCCATTGCGCCGGAGACCACGTACTGCCTGGACTTCGTGTACGTGGCGGGGAACACCAGCTACTGGGGGCAGCACGGCTCGCTGGGCGCGCCGGGGCTGGATGAGGTTCGCATGGCGGCCGCGGACGGCTCGTACCGCATCGGCTTCGCCGTCGTGCGCGAGGCGGGGGGCCGCCGACGCGTGCAACTGACCAACGCCTACCCCGGCCCGCGCTGCTGATCGAAGGAAAGAGCCTCACACGGAGTCAACGGAGGAAGAAGAAAACGCCGTTGACCCGGTGCGAGGCCGATTCCCTTACTGGCGGCAGGGGGCGTTGGGGTCCTGCCGCGGGCCGTCCACCACCAGGCGCGCCGGGCGGTTGGCCACCTCCAGCGCGATGTCGTGGAGGAACGAGGCCACGCGCTGCGTGTGGTCGTAGTCGATGTACTGCGGCTCGTCCGTCACCATGTGGTAGTGCGGATGGTAGCCCAGGGAGAAGTAGGTGATGGGGATGCCGAAGCGCGCGTACATGAAGTGGTCGCTGCGGCAGTACCGGTTGGCCGGGTGCCCGGGCGCGTCCCACGAGTAGTCGATCTGCATGGGCGGGCTGCGCCGCCCGTTCAGCGCGTCGATCAGGTCGCCCAGCTGGGTGGAGAGGCGCCGCGAGCCGATGATCTGGATGCTGTACGGCCCGCCGCCCCGCACCTCCTCCGCGCGCCCGTGCCCCACCATGTCCATGTTCAGCACCGCCACGATGCTGTCGCGCGGCACGGTGGGGTGCTCGCTGAACCACTGCGACCCCAGCAGCCCGCCCTCTTCGGCCGTGTGCGAGATGAAGAGGATGGAGCGGCGCGGCCGGTCGGGGCTGGCCGCCATGGCCTCGGCCATCTCCAGCAGCGCCACGGTGCCGCTGCCGTCGTCGTCCGCGCCGTTGAAGATGGAGTCCCGCTTCGTCCCGTCCGCCGAGAGGGTGCGGCGCAGCGCGTTGATGCGGTCCCACTGCTCCCTCGTGGGAGTGCCTGGGGGGTCGTTGGCCCCCTGCGGCCGCATCACCGTGTTGTAGGCGATGGTGGAGTCGTGGTCCACCGCGTGGTCGCTGATCCCGTCGTGGTCGTTGTGCGCGCTGATCCCCACGTACTGCCGGTTCACGGCGGGATCGGAGCCGCGCAGGATGGCCACCACGTTGCGCGCGGGGGCGTCCACCGGGCGGGGCGCGTAGCTGAAGGCCCCGCTCACCCGCGCGCGGCCGGCGGCGCCGGGCTGCAGGGTGGCGGGCGAGGCGCCCAGCATCCGCTCCGCCGCGGCCGCCGACAGCAGCATCCCGGCGGGTCCGCTGCTCGGAAAGTCGTCCGGCGCCGTCAGGCCGGACGACTGCGCGTTGGGCAGGTTGCGGACGGACGGGGAGGAGATGTCCAGCGAGACCACGGCGACCGCGGCCGCGCTGGGGAGCGCGGGGTGCGGCGCCTGCCAGATGCGGTAGTTGGGCTGCCCCGCCTGGTCCACCGGGGGAAGCACGACCACCACCTTGCCCGCCGCCTGCGCGTCGGAGATGAGGGTGCCGCCCAGCCGGCCGCCGAACACCACCGGCGCGTCCTGCACCCGCATGACCGGCGCGTACCCGAAGCGCCCGGCCATGTAGGGGAGGGGGATGTAGTCCGCGCCCATCCGCAGCGCCGCGCCGTCCACGGAGAGCGTGGCCCCCGGCGCCAGGCCGGTGACGGTGAGCGGGATGGTCTGGAAGAAGGTGCCGTTCTCCCCCGCCGGCTCCAGCCCCATCCGCCGGAACTCCGCGGCGATGTACTCCGTGGCCATGTAGTTGCCGCGGTGCCCGGCCCGGCGCCCCATCATGGAGTCGTCGGCCAGGACGTACAGCCGGCTCATCAGGTCCTGCGCGGTGATCTCCGGCCGGGTGGGCCGGGGCGCCATCCGCTCCGGGAGGGCGCCGGGCGCCGTGGCCGCGCCGGGCGCCGTGGCCGCGCCGGACGGGGCGGTCGCGGCCTCCCCGCGCGCGGCGGGCGCGGGTGCCGGGTCCTGCGGCGGCGCCGCGGGCGTGCAGCCGGCGGCGATGACGGCGAGCGCCAGCGCGCCCCGCGCCAGGGATCGGTTGATGGGCACTTCTCTCTCTCCGTTCGGTTCGACGGATGTTTTTCTCGGATCAGGCGAAGATACAGCCTCGCCCTTTCGCGG
>DATAAG010000336.1:0-4128 GCA_036260235.1 Longimicrobium sp. | reverse complement strand
GCTCCGCGTCCAGCTCCACCGGCAGCGTGGCGCCGTCGAAGTCCTGCCGCGCGGGGCGCGGGCGGTCGGTGGGCAGCTCCAGCAGCTCCGGCGCACCGGCCAGCATGCGGGTCCAGTACTCCGCCTGCGCCTCCAGCACCTCGCCCTCCACCCAGCGCCGCTGCCAGGCCGCGTAGTCCGCGTACTGGACCGGTAGCGCGGGGAGAGGGTCCGGCTCCCCGCGGCGGAACGCGACGTAGAGCGCGGAGAGCTCACGGGTGAGCACCTCCATCGACCAGCCGTCGCTGACGATGTGGTGCATGGTGACGAGCAGCACGTGGTCGTCATCGGCCAGCCGGACCAGCCGGCCGCGGATGAGCGGCCCCCGCTGGAGGTCGAAGGGCGCACCCGTATCCTCGGCCACCAGCCGGCCGAGCTCGGCTTCCGCGTCCGCCCGCCCGCCCAGGTCGTGATCGACCAGGTGGAACCCGACGTCCGCCGGCGCGATGCGCTGCTCCGGGACGCCGTCCACCTGCGCGAAGGTGGTGCGCAGCGCCTCGTGCCGCGCCACGATCCCGTCCAGCGCGCGCACCAGCGCCGCCCGGTCCAGCTCGCCGCGCAGACGCAGGCGCCTGGGGATGTGGTACGTGCTGCCGAGATTCCCCAGCTGCTCCAGGAACCAGAGCCGCTGCTGCGCGAACGACAGCGGAAGGCGGCCCTCCCGGGAGGCGGGCTGGATCGGCGGAAGCTCCGACCGCGCCGCCGTCTTCAGCCCGCGCGCGAAGTCGCTGAGGACGGGGCGGGTGAACAGCTCGCCGAGCGCAACCTCCACCTGCAGCGCCTGCCGCACCCGCGAGATCACCTGCACCGCCAGCAGCGAGTGGCCGCCCAGCTCGAAGAAGTGGTCTCCACGGCCCACCCGCTCCACCCGCAGCACCTCGGCCCAGATCCCGGCCAGCGCCTGCTCGCTCTCGTCCACCGGCGCCTCGTACTCCCGGACCGCGTACGCGTCTCCCTCCGGGGCGGGGAGCGCCCTGCGGTCCAGCTTTCCGCTGGGGGTGAGCGGCACCGCATCGAGCCGCACGTACGCGGCCGGCACCATGTACTCCGGCAGCCGCTCGGCCAGGTACGCCCGCAGCGCCTCGGCCTCGATCACCTGGTCGGCCAGGTAGTAGGCCACCAGGCGCCGGTCGCCCGGGACGTCCTCGCGGGCCAGGACCGCGGCCTCGCGAACGCCGGCGTGCTCGCGCAGCCGCGCCTCGATCTCGCCCAGCTCCACCCGGAAGCCGCGCACCTTGACCTGGTCGTCGCTGCGGCCCACGAACGCCAGCCGCCCGTCCGCCAGCCACCGTACCAGGTCGCCGGTGCGGTACAGCCGCGCGCCCGGCCGGCCGCCGAACGCGTCGGGGACGAAGCGCTCCGCCGTGAGCGCCGCGCGGCCCAGGTAGCCGCGCGCCACGGGCACGCCGCCGATGTACAGCTCGCCCGCCACGCCCACCGGCACGGGCTCCCCCGCCCCGTCCAGCACGTAGACGCGGGCGTTGGCGCTGGGCCCGCCGATGGGCACGGCCGCACGCCCGGCCTCCGCCGAAAGGCGCGGCGCGGTGACCGCGGTCGCCGCCTCGGAGGGGCCATACAGGTTGTGCAGTTCCACCCCCGGCAGCGCGGCCCGGCAGCGCTCCAGCAGCGCTCCGGGCAGCGCCTCGCCGCCGCAGAGGATGCGCCTGAGCCCGCGGAGGTTCTCCACCTCCGGCGCGTCCAGCAGCACCTGCAGCAGCGAGGGGACCAGGTTGACGGTGGTGATGTTCTCGCGCCCGATCACCCCCAGCAGGTACGACGGGTCGCGGTGCCCGCCGGGGCGAGCGACCACCACCCGCCCGCCGGCGATGAGCGGCAGGAAGATCTCGCGCACGGAGCCGTCGAAGTTCAGCGAGGTCTTGCAGAGCACCGCCTCGCCGGCATCCATCCCCCACGACCGCCGGCCCCAGGCAAGGCGGTTCACCAGGGCGCGGTGCTGGTTCATCACCCCCTTGGGCTTGCCGGTGCTGCCGGAGGTGTAGATGACGTACACCAGGTGGTCCGGCGTGAGCGCCCCGCGCGCGGGGTTGGTCTCCGCCTCGTCCGCCCACGCCGCCGCGTCGGCGTCGATGCGGATGCACGGCACGCCGGCGCCGGTGAAGAGCTCCGCCAGCGACGACTGCGTCAGCAGCACGGCGGGCGCGCTGTCGGCCAGCATGTAGCGCAGCCGGTCCTCGGGGTACTCCGCGTCGAGCGGCACGTACACGCCGCCCGCCTTGAGCACCGCGAAGAGGGCGACGATCACCTCCGGGCCGCGCTCCAGGCACAGCCCCACGGGAACGTCCGGCCCCACGCCGCGGCGCGCCAGGTGGTGCGCCAGGCGGTTGGCCCGCGCGTTCAGCTCCGCGTAGGTCAGACGCCCGCCCTGGAACACCACCGCCGGCGCATCCGGCGTGCGGGCCACCTGCGTCTCGAAGAGCTCGTGGACGCACGCGTCGGCGGCGTACTCCGCCTCCGTCTGGTTCCACTCTTCCACCACCCGCGCGCGCTCCTCGGCCGGCAGCACGGCGATGCTCCGCGCCGGCCGCTCCGGCGCCGTCTCCAGCGCCTCCACCAGCCCCTCCAGCGCCGTGTGCATCATCGCGCACACCCGCCCGGCCTCGACCCGCGCCTCGACCTTGGCCGTGAGCGCCATCGCCTCGCCCAGGTCGTCCACCGACATCGTCAGGGGATAGTTCGAGCGCTCCACGGGGGAGGTCCTCCCCGTTCCGCCGGCGGGCGTACGTGCCGCGGCCGCGGGGGCGTTCGGGCGCGCCGTCTTCCGGCCGTGCCGGTAGTTCAGCAGCGCGGTGAACAGCGGCGCCGGCGCGTCCACGCCGCTGCACCGCTGCGCCAGCGCCAGCGAGGCGTGCTCGTGGCGCAGCAGCTTCGCCAGCAGCGCGTGCGTCTGCCGCACGCTCGCCTCCACCCCCACGTTCCCCAGGCGAACACGGATGGGGAGCGTGTTGATGAAGGGGCCGATCACCCGGTCGGCGCCCTCTCCGCCCTGCATCCGGCCGAACAGCACGGTACCGAACACCACGTCTTCACGGCCCGACACCCGCGCCAGCACCTGCGCCCAGGCCACGTGGCACAGCGTGGCCGCGCTCACCCCCAGCGCCCGCGCGCGCTCCCGCAGCCGTGCCGCGAGCCGCTCCTCCACCCGCACCCGCGCCTCGCCGATCCCGGACCCGTCGCCCCGCACGTCCAGCAGCCCGAACGGCGCCGTCGGCTCGTCGACGTCGCCCAGCATTTCCCGGAAGAACTCCCCGTGCTCCTCCGGACTCACGCCCAGCCGCGCCTGCGCCACGAAGTTGCGGAACGGCGGCGGCTCGGGAAGCGCGTCCGCGCGGCCCGACAGGTGCGCCTGGATCTCGTCCCGCAGCGCATCGAGCGCGGTGTGATCGATGGTGAGATGGTGCTGCAGCTGCAGGAGCACCCAGCGCTGCCGCGCCGCGTCGCGCGCCACGTAGCCACGCATCAGCGGCGCCCGGCGAATGTCGAGCCGGTGCCGGCGCGGGTCGAAGCGCCGGTACAGCTCCCCGGCCACGTCGTCCGCGGCCGGGTCCACCTCCACCTCCTCAACGGGGAGCGGAGCCTGGCGCCAGACCACCTGCACCGGCTCCGGCAGCCCTTCCCACATCACCGCCGTGCGCAGGACGTCGTGCCGCGCGATCACCGCGCCGAACGCCTCCAGGTGCGCGTCGAGCCGCTCCCGCGTCTCGAAGCTGCTGATGGTGGCCAGCAGGTAGGGATCGCCCTCGGCCGCGGCCAGGTGGTGGAAGAGAAAGCCTTCCTGCAGCGGCGCCAGCGGATAGATGTCCTGCACGTTGGCCGCGCCGCCCGGCACGGTCGCCACGACGGCGTCGATCTCCGCCTGGCTGAGCGTGACCAGCGGCAGCATCTCCGGCGTGATCACCGGGCTGGCGTCCGGGATCCGGTTCGGCGGTACCTGCACCTCGGCGGACTCGCCCACCACGGCGGCCGCGAGCGAGGCCAGCGTGGGCGCGGCGAACAGGGTGCGCACGTCGGCGTGCAGCCCCTGCCGCCGCATGCGCGCGATGAGGGTGACCGCGAGCAGCGAGTGCCCGC
>DATAAG010000335.1:0-3420 GCA_036260235.1 Longimicrobium sp. | reverse complement strand
GGAATGTCGAGGGTGTCGGAGTGCACGATCTTTGGCGACGCGCGCGTAACCCAGACGCAAACGGCCGACGTCGCGGGGCAGCTCGCCGTGGGGGTCCGCTACTTCGACCTGCGGCCGGCTGTCTGGAAGGTCACCGACGACTCGCCCACCCTCTACACGGGGCACTTTTCCAGCGCCGCCGGCGGCCAGGGGTGCCTGGGCGAAAAGCTGAGCGACATCCTGGACGCCGTCGCCCGGTTCATGCAGAGCACGCAGGACGAGATCGTCATCCTGAAGTTCAGCCACTACGGCGACAGCGACACCCGCGCGTTTCCGCCCGCGCTCCAGCAGCGGATGATCGCGCTCGTCCAGGGCACGCTCCATTCCTGGATGCTCACGGCGCAGGTGGGAGAAAAGGCCGGGCGCCTGACGGTCGGGCAGGTCATCGACGGCGGAAAGCGGGTGCTCTGCGTGTTCGACGGGCTCGCACCGGACCTCTACGATCCGGCGAACGGCATCCTGCAATACGGGAGCGTCGACCCGGCCAACCCCGACGCGTTGCAGCAGACCAACCTGGACGTCTACGACAGCTACACGGGCACCGAGAACACCGTCATGATGATGGCGGACCAGCTGTTCAAGTACCGCCAGTTCACCCGGGCACCGCTGGACGACGGAGAGTTTTTCCTGCTGTCGTACACCCTGACCCTGTCCGACCTGGATTCCACGCCGGCGGGCAGCGGCTCCATCCTGGAGCTGGCGGCAAAAGCCAACCAGTGGCTCTGGCAGTACACGACCGGGCTCTTCCCGCCCTCGTCGCCGGCGCGGCCGCCGAACTTCATCTATGTCGACGCCGTGGACGCCGCGACGCCGCTGCGGGCGGCGCTCTATTGCAACGCCATGGCGGCCGCTCCGCCCGCGTAGACGCGTCGTCCGGCGCCGCGGAATGGAAAGGTCCGGTGGGCGAGCCGCCGCGCCCCCTCCGGGCTCGCACGACTCGCCCACCTCCCCAAAGTCCCCTGGGGGAGGTTGACGGATGACGAGCAGAGTGGTGCGAGACGCCTTTCGTTCTACCGGACAGGCGCCGCCGCCGAGGACTCACCATCCGAACGCCTCCGTCACCTGCCCGGCCAGCCCGGCCTCGGGGATCACCCGTCCGCCGGGACGCGGATGGAAGCACGACGCGCGGCGCCCTGGGGCCACCCCTCAGCTCGCCGCGCCGGCCGCGCGAAAGCCGCTCAGGCAGGCGCGGGTGCGCTCGTCCAGCAGCCGCTCCAGCGCCGATGCCGCCGCCTCGCGCGCGTGCTCGTCGGCGCCCAGGGAGTGCGTCACCGAGGTCAGGCAGACGTCGCGCACCAGCTGCACCTCGTGCAGCAGCTGCGCTTCGCTCCACCCCAGGCGGTGGCGCTGGGCGCCGTGCAACTCGCCGATCAGGCGCTGAATGCGGCTGCCGTCCGCCAGCAGCTCGCTGGGCTCGCCGCTCTCCCCCGCAAGGATGGCCAGCGAGTTGGCCACGTCGATGATGAGCGTGCCCAGGTGGTCGGCCACGTCCACGTCCGTCATCGCGTCCGTGAACCCCAGCGCCTCGTCCGCCCGCGCGCGGCGGACGAACGCGTCCACCGTGGGCGCCACCTGCCGCAGCAGCGATTCGCCCGCCGACGCCAGCCCGCGCCCCGCCGCCGCCCTGGCGGACTCGCTTTCCGTCCGGCGGGGCAGGAGAGCGCCCGCATCCGCTTCCTCCTCCGCCGGCGGCGCGGCGGGGGACGGCGCGCCGGCGGGAAGGCGCAGCGCGAAGGTGGCGCCGGGTCCGTCCGACGGCTCCAGCGTCACCTCGCCGCCCATCAGCCGCGCCAGCCGCCGGCTGATCGGCAATCCCAGCCCCGTGCCGCCGTGGCGCCGCGTGAGCCCCGCCGCGCCCTGCACGAACGGCTCGAAGATGCGCTCCGCGTCCTGCGGGTTTACCCCCTCGCCGGTGTCGGAGACGGTGAAGACCAGCGCTCCGCGGTCCGCGTCTCCGTCCCCCGGCCGGGCATGGCACTGGAGCGTGACCCGGCCGCCCGCGGGGGTGAACTTGATGGCGTTGGTGAGGAGGTTGACGAGGATCTGCCGCACGCGGTACTCGTCCCCCACGTAGCGCAGGCCGGCGGCGGACGCCGTCTCGTCCACCAGCGTGAGCAGGCGCCCCGACGCCAGCGGGCGGACGAGCGCCAGGGCCCCGCGCGCCGTCTCCGCCGCGCCCACCTCCTCGTGCTCCACCGCCAGCCGCGCCGTCTCGCTCTTGCTGAAGTCCAGCACGTCGCGCACCAGGCGCAGCAGGTGGCGCGAGCTCTCCTGCGCGCGCTGCACGTACGACCGCTGCGTGTCGCCCAGGGCGCCGCTGACGTCCATCTCCAGCAGCTCCAGATAGCCGATGATGGCGTTCAGCGGCGTCTGCACCTCGTGTGTCATGGTGCTGACGAACTCGTCGCGCGTGCGCAGCGCCCCCTCGGCCGCGTCGCGGGCGTCGCGCAGGTGCTCCTCGGCGGTGGCGGCCTCCTCCAGCGCCATCTCGGCCTCCGCCAGCGCGGACTCCGCGGCGTCGCGCGCCTCCTCGGCCTCGCGGTGCAGGCGCGCGTTGTCCACCGCCATCGCGGCGCGGCGCGCCAGGTCCTCCGCCATCACCACGTCGATGTCGCCGAAGCGCCGGTCGCGCTCCGCCGTGATGAACGTCATTGCCCCCAGCACGTTCCCCCGCGCCACCATCGGCACGATGACGTACGCGCGGATCCCCAGCCTGCGCAGCACCTCCAGGTGCCGGTCGTCGTGCGCGACGGCGACCAGCGCGCCGTCCGGCACGTCGAACACCATCTCCGGCCGGCCCGTGCGGATGACCCTGGGCGCGCCGATCATGTCGTCCGCGCGCGGCGGATACTGCTCGGCGAGCTGTCGGGCGGCCTCCTGCTTGTCGGGATCGGGATGGACGACGGCGATGCGCCGCACCTCGCCGCCCTCTACCAGGACGTCCACGATGCACCAGGCGTCCAGGTAGGGCAGCGACATGCCGGCCACGGTGGTGAGCGTGGCCTCGTAGTCCAGCGAGTCGGCCAGGCAGCGGCTCACCTCCGCCAGGAACGAGAAGCGGTCGCGGCTGGCCTGGGCCAGGTCGCGCGCGTGCTCCGCCGACCGCAGCGCGCCTTCGTCCCGCGGGACTTCGGACGTGGCAGTGCGCGGCGGGCCCGTCTGCGCGGGGCCGCCGCTGGCGTGTCCATCGGAAGAGGGCGTGCCCTCGAGGTCCGTGCTGCTCACGACGTGCATCCGCGCGTGGTTCCCGCATCCTGACGCGCCCCGTGGGCAGCGCGGCGGGCGGAGCGTGCTCCGCTCGCACGTCGCATACGCAAGTCCGTGTCCCGCGCAATGGGGGCGGCGGAGCAGCGAAACCCCGCCGGATCACGGATGGTTGCG
>DATAAG010000334.1:0-8840 GCA_036260235.1 Longimicrobium sp. | reverse complement strand
CGTGTGCGATCCTCTCCGATTCTCCGCCATCGGCTTCTCCCGAGGTTCAGTTTCTTCCCGGGAGTCTAGCTTCGACTGCTCGCTAAAGCTATTCGCCTAAAGGCGAAGGCTTGTGACCTGGTGTATGGAAGTCAACAGAGTCCGGGAGCCGCCTCTGCTGACGCTGTGTGAGGCCGATCCGTTCCAGGATCCGGGATGAATGGAAAGGCCGCGCCCCGGGAGGGACGCGGCCTTTCGCGTTCGATCAGGCGAGGCGGGGGGTCAGCCCTCGCTCGTCTCCGGGGCGGGTGCGCGGCCGGAGTCGCAGACCAGGTTCACCACCTCTTCCAGAAGCTCCTCGCTCAGGCGGGGATAGAAGCTGCGCGCCCGCTCCTCCACCTCTGCCCGCGTGCTCCCCGGGCGCACGGCGCCGCGGATGGTTTGCACCCGTGCCTCGCGAAGCGAGCGGGCCGTCTGCTCCGCGCGGCGCGCCCGCGCCGCCGCCATCTCGCCGGCCAGATCCAGTGTCGACAATGCGATATCCCCGGGAAAGTAAGAGAGCCTGCCGTCTGCCAGACGAAAGATAACACCCCCGGCCGATTTGCGCGCGGTGTTACGCAGCGATCACTCCTCAGGATCGATTCTCTCGCACTCCTCTTCGATGATTCGCTCCATCAGGTCCAGGTCCTCAGGCGAGATCGTCCCCACAAATCGGAGCAGCTCATCGCCGGACAGACCGCGGTAGTCGCCTGAAGGCGCGGCTGTCCCGCGCGTGGGCTCCGACGACTTGCCGTCCTTCTGCAGATGCGCCCACGCGGCATCCTCCTCATCCCGCGACCAGTCACCAAGAGCAGCCTCGCTCAACCTCGCACAGGCATGCTCCTCGTGGTCATCATCGCAAAGTTCTGCACGATCGGTGATCTCTCGCTCCACGTCCATCGCTCCCACTGAATGGTCTGTTACAGGATCGCGAATCAGGAAGGTTTGCGATAAGTGAGTCGGGAAGATACAGTACAGGCGTCTCTTCTCCCACCCCGCCCGCAACTGCCCTTTCCGCCGACACACGCTCCCGGCGCGCCGATGCTCTACGACGACCAGGCGGCGGCGTTCGACGAGCGCGCGGGGGTGCCGCCGGAGGCCGCGGAGGCGATCGCGTCGGCGGTGGCGCAGATCGTGGGGCCGGTGGACGGGCAGCGGTGGCTGGAGGTGGGCGCGGGGACGGGCGGGCTGAGCCTGCCGATGCTGCGCCTCCCCATCCGCTACACCGGATTCGACCGCTCGCCCGCGATGCTGGAGGTGTTCCGCGAGCGGGCGGCGCGCGAGGGACTTCGCGCCGACCTGCACGTCGCCGACGGCAACGAGCGCTGGCCGGCGGAGGACGCGAGCGTGGACGTGGTGTTCTCCGCCCGCGCGCTGCACCACCTGGATCCGGAGCACGCGGCGGCGGAGACGCGGCGGGTGCTGCGCGCGGCGGGCGGATGGCTGGTGCTGGGGCGCGTGCGCCGGCCGCCGGACTCGGTCAAATCCGTGCTGCGGCGCCGGATGCGGCAGATGCTGGCGGCCGAGGGATTCGCCGGGCGCAGCCACGACGCCCGCGCCGACGCGGTGTTCGCCGCGCTGGAGCGCGCGGGCGGAGAGCGGCTCGAGCCCCGCGTCGCCGCGCGGTGGACGGGGCTGCACCGCCCGGCCGACTCGCTGGCGGCGTGGGAGGGGAAGAGCGGACTGGCGGGGCTGGACGTGCCCGCGGACGTGAAGGCGCGCGTCCTGGCCGGCCTCCGCGACTGGGCCGCGGCGGAGTTCGGCGACATCGGGCAGCCGCTGGCGCAGGACGAAGCGTTCGAGCTGGCCGCCATCCGCATGAGGATTCGGTAGCGGGCTATTCATTCCCTGGAACGCGATCTGTTTTCCTGAGGCTGAGGGAGGCGCCGCGCCGGCCTTGCCCGCGCGACGGGGCCCGGGCGCCGGCCGAAGGATCCCGCCGGGGGATCCGCGGGGCCGGCTCTGATGCCACGGGGCCAGGCGCCAGGCCGGGCAGAGTAGATCCTTCGATCGCGCCCACAGGATGTGCCAGCGCTGGTTTTGCGCGGGGGCTCCCTCAGAGGGTGTTTGAGAATCTCCCCGGAGCTTGTTGTCCTGAGGGAGGCGCCGCTCCAAACCTTCTGCTACGCAGGCACTTTGGCGCCGACCGAAGGATCTGGCCGGCAGAACCGAGGGGCTTGGATCGCAGCCTGGCATCCGGCCCGTCGTGGCCGAGAGCAGATCCTTCGGTCGCGCGCAAACGGTGGTGTAGCTTGCGGTTCCGGGTGTGCGCTCCCTCAGGAAATCAAGGGCGCTCCAATGAGGAGCCAGAATTCTTGAACATCCTCTCGGGAAAAACAACGCCGTTCACGACCGCCTGGGCTACCTCTCGTCCCGACGGCGGACCGGAGTCCGCGCAGGCGGACTTCGCGAGGTTCCCGCGGCGAATTCATTCGCTCGTGGAGGCGGGCTGCACGGGGCCCGATCAGGCGCGCCATCGGCATCGACCGCCCGGCGCGGAGCCCGCCCCGCCACCCCACATCCATCCCCCACCCCACCCCGCATGCAGAACGAACTGCTGACCGCGCTGGGCCGCGAGCTCGTCACCGGGAGCCTGACCGACGAGGCGCTGCTCTCCCGCACCGCCGAGCACCCCGTCGTCCAGATCCTCCCCGACGCCAACGTGGTCAAAGTGGGCGGACAGAGCTTCATCGACCGCGGCCGCGCCGCCGTCTTCCCCCTGATCGACGAGATCTCGGCGAACCTGGGGCGGCACAAGATGATCATCGGCACGGGGGCGGGGACGCGCGCGCGGCACGCGTACAGCGTGGGGATCGACCTCGGCATGCCGACCGGCGTCCTGAGCGTGCTGGGCACCTTCGTGAGCATGCAGAACGCGCGGATGCTGCACTACCTTCTCGCGAAGCACGGCATTCCCTTCATCGAGCCCGCGCAGTTCCCCCAGCTGCCGCTCTACCTGGAAGAGCGCGGCGCCGCCATCTTCTTCGGCATGCCGCCGTACACCTTCTGGCAGAAGAACCCCGCCGTCGGCCGCATTCCCCCGCACCGCACCGACACCGGCTGCTTCCTGGTGAGCGAGGTGTTCGGCGCGCGCTCCATGATCTACGTGAAGGACGAGGACGGCCTGTACACGGCGGACCCCAAGAAGGAGCGCCACGCCAGGTTCATCCCCCGCATCAGCGTGGGCGAGCTGATGGCGATGGACCTGGACGACGTCGTGGTCGAGCGCGCGGTGCTGGAGCTGATGCCCAACGCGGAGAACCGCCGCTCCATCCAGGTGATCAACGGCCTGGTCCCCGGCAACCTGACCCGCGCGCTCGAGGGCGAGCCCGTCGGCACCATCATCACCGCGGACTGAGGGACATGACCGACATTCTGGACGGGCCGCGGACGGACGAGCGGCACCACGTGCAGTCGATGCTCATGCGCGAAAGCCTGCTGGACAAGCAGGTGATGGCGTCCACGGAATCGCCCGTGGTGCGCATGCTCCCCAACGTCCACGTGGTCAAGGTGGGCGGGCGGTCCATCCTGGACCAGGGGCGCGCGCTCACCTATCCCGTGGTGGAGACGATCGGCGAGCTGCTGAAGAAGGAGAAGCTGATCCTGGGCGTGGGCGGCGGGGTGCGCAGCCGCCACGTCTTCTCCATCGGCCTGGACCTCGGCCTGCCGACGGGCGTGCTGGCGCAGGTCTCCGTGGCGGACGCGCTGGGGAACGCGCACATCCTGGGGACGCTGCTGGCGCCGTACGGCGTGGTGGCCATTCCGCCGGAGATCTTCGGCCACCTGCTGCCGCTGTTCATCCACAGCGCCCCGGGGGTCATCTTCAACGGCGTGCCGCCCTACTCCATCTGGGAGCACCCGCCGGAGATCGGCCGCATTCCCCCGCACCGCACGGACGCCGGGTGCCTGATCCTGGGCGAGTGCTTCGGGTGCAGGTCCGTCACGCTGGTGAAGGACGTGGACGGCCTCTTCACGGACGATCCGCGCGAGAACCCGTCCGCGTCGTTCATCGACTCCATCGGCGCGCGCGAGCTGAAGCGGCGGGGGTTCCGCAGCCTGCCCTTCGACGAGGTGCTGGCGGACGTGCTGCTGAACGCGCGGCTGGTGCGCCAGTTCCAGGTGGTGAACGGGCGCGACCCCGACCGCATCGCGGCCGCCGTGCGCGGTGAGCATGCCGGCACCATCGTCTACGCCGACTGACGCAGCCGTCCGCGCCGCCGGCCTGGTGAAGGCGTTCGGCGGCGTGCGGGCGCTGGACGGGATCGACCTGACGATCCCCGCCGGCGCGCTGGTGGGGGTGATCGGCGCCAACGGCTCGGGGAAGAGCACGCTCCTGCGCATCCTCGCGGGGATCACGGGAGGGGACGCGGGGACGGTGGAGGTGCTGGGCCGCCATCCCCGCCGCGACCGCGCCGCGCTGCGCCCCCGGACGGCGTACGTGGGGCAGGACGCGGCGCTCGATCCCGAGATGACGGGATGGGAGACACTGCGCCTCTTCCACGCCCTGCAGGGCCTTCCCCGCGCGGAGCGGGAGGCGTGCCTGGCGGGCGTGGCGGAGCGGTCGGGGCTGACGGGGTTCGCGGAGCGGCCGGTGGCGACGTGGTCCGGCGGGCAGCGGCAGCGCCTGCACCTGGCCCTGGCGACGCTGCACGGCCCGGAGCTGCTGCTGCTGGACGAGCCGGCGTCGAGCCTGGACCCGGAAGGCCGCCGCGACCTCTGGCGCCAGCTCGCGGACTTCCGCCACGCCGGTCCGCGGCACGCGGCGCTGGTCGCCACGCACGACCTGGCGGAGGTGGCGGCGCACTGCGACCTCGCCGTCCTGCTGCACCAGGGCCGCGTCGCCGCCGCGGACGCGCCGGCCGCGCTGGTGGCGGCGCACGCCCGCGCGCGCACGGTCGTCGCGCTGGCGCGCGAGGCGGACGGGAACGCGCTGGGGCCCGCGATCGCGCGGCTGCCGGGGGTGCAGGAGGTGAGCGTCGCGGGCTCGACCGTCGTCATCTGGCGCGACGCGAACCCGGACGGCGCCGATCCCGCGCTGGCCGTGCTGGCGGCGGCGGGACACGCGGTGCGCGACTACGCGCGGCACGAGCCGGAGCTGGCGGACGCGTTCTTCCGGCTGACCGGGAGCCCGTGGGCGGTGCCGGAGCTGGCGGGGGTACGGCGCGGTGGAGGCGGAGGCCGGGGGGGCGGGAACGGCGGCGGGCGGAGGCGCGGGTGAGCGCGGCGGCGTCCGCCTCGCGGCCGCGATCGAGGGTTGCCGCGGTTCCCATCGGGGAATACGCCGCCCGCCCGCGGGAGCGAATGAATTCGCCGCTGGAAAATCGCGAAATCCGCCTTCGCGGATTGGTAGCGGACGCTCTGGTGCGTGCGACGCATCACACGGCCGGGCCGCCGAGTCCGCGCAGGCGGACTTTGCGCCTTTCCAGCGGCGATTCCGATCGCGCCTGGTGCGGTGGCCGTTCACGCGATCCGCAGGGGCTCGCATGAGCGTGGCGGTGCAGGTGCTGGCGGAGACGGCGCGTCGCAGCTGGCGCAAGACGCTGCGGCGGCCGGTGCCGCTGACGTTCAGCTTCGTGCAGCCGCTGTTCTGGATGCTGATCTTCGGCTTCCTCTTTCACCGCTTCACGCTGGGCGAGCCGTACGCGCGGCTGCGCTACCTGGACTTCCTGCTCCCCGGCGTCTGCGCCATGACGGTGCTGTTCGGGGCGTCGCAGGCGGGGATCGAGCTCGTCCGGGACCTGCAGACGGGGTTCGCGCAGCGGATGGCGCGCGCGACGGACCACCCCGGGTGGATGCTGGGCGGCAAGCTGTCCGCGGACGTGGGGCGGCTGCTGGCGCAGGCGTTCGTCGTCGCGCTGCTGGGGGTGGCGCTGGGGGCGCGGCTGTGGATCGACTGGGGCGCGGTGTTCGTCTCCGCGCTGGGGCTGGCGGCGTTCGCGCTGGCGTACGCCAGCCTGTCGTGCTGGATCGCGCTGAAGACGCGGGCGCAGGAGAGCATGGCCGTGTTCGTCCACGTGGTGAACATGCCCCTGCTCTTCACCAGCACGGCGCTCGTCCCCGCGCGGCAGATGCCGGAGTGGCTGGCGGAGGTGGCGCGCTGGAACCCGCTGACGCTGGTCGCGGACGCGCTGCGGACGTCGCTGCTGCTGGGGCGGATGCCGCGGGTGTGGCCGATGCTGATCCCCCTCGCGATCCTGGCTGTCCTGCTCTTCGCCCTCGCCCGCCGCGCGATGGCACGGGCGGCGGAGGAATGATTCGGTCCGGTGCGCGGGCACGCCCCCTCCGGGCTCGCATTCCTCGCCCACCTCCCCCAGAACCCCTGGAGGAGGTTGGGTGGTACCGGCCGATCAGGGTGCTGCGACGAGCATCTCACTGCGCCCGCGGGGGCCCCTCCCCCCGGCCCCCTCCCCGCTCGTTCCTCGCGGAGAGGGGGAGGGCCGGAATGGCTGATCGGAGCCTCCACCGCGCCGCAGAACAGGGGTGTACACCCTCTCCCGCGCAGTTTGCGGGAGAGGGTGGCGAGCCTGAGCGAGCCGGGTGAGGGGCCCCCGCGGGTGCGGATGACAGTTCTGCCCTTGTCCATAGATAGATACCTTCCCTCCATGACCCGCTCCCGACTGCTCCTCGCCACCCTCAGTGCGGCCGTGCTGCTCGCCGGCTGCGGGCCGCGGGGCGAGAACGAGGCCGCCCAGCGACCACCCGAACTCCTGGTGTTCGCCGCGGCCAGCCTGCGCGAGGCGATGGAGGAGGTGGGGACGGCGTTCCGGCAGGAGACGGGGACGCGCGTCGTCTTCAACTTCGCCGGGTCGAACGACCTGGCGCACCAGATCCTGGCCACGCGGGGGCCCGCCCTGTTCCTGAGCGCCAGCAGCGCCTGGATGGACACGGTGCAGAACGCCGGGCGCATCGTCCCCGGCACGCGGCGCGACCTGCTCTCCAACGAGCTGGTGGTCGTCGCCCACGCGCGCGACACGTCCACCGTGCCGGAGCCGTGCGCGCTGGCCTCGCTGCCGTTCCGCAACCTGGCGCTGGGGGACCCGGAGGCGGTGCCGGCGGGGACCTACGCGCGCACCTGGCTGCGCTCCGTGCAGTGCGGCGGGCGCCCGCTGTGGGACACGGTGCGGGACCGCGTGGCGCCCGCGCCGGACGTGCGCGCCGCGCTGGGGCTGGTGCTGGCGGACCCGCGGGTGATCGGCATCGTCTACCGCACGGACCAGATGGCGTTCGCGGACCGCACCCGCGTGCTGTACGAGGTGCGCGACGGCCCGCCGATCCGCTTCGTCCTGGCGCGGCTGGCGGAGGGCGACGCACCGGCCGCCGCGGAACGCTTCTACGACTACCTGGCCAGCGACGGCGGCGCGGTGGTGTTCCGGCGCCACGGCTTCACGCCGCTTCCCGGCGCGGCGCCGTGAGCCAGCACGTCGCCGAGGTCCTGCGCAACACCCTGCTGTGGGCCGCCCTGGCGACCGCGCTGGTGATGGTACCGGGGACGCTCGTCGCCTACGTGCTGGCCCGCAAGGACTTCCGGGGCAAGCGCATCGTCTCCACCCTCTTCAGCCTTCCGCTCGTCCTGCCGCCGACCGCCGTCGGATACCTGCTGCTGCGGCTGTTCGCGGTCGATGGACCGCTGGGGCGCGACACGCTGGGGATCGACCTGGACGTGATCCTCAGCTGGAAGGCCGTGGTCATCGCCTGCGCGGTGATGGCCACGCCGCTGGTGGTCCGCACGGCGCGGGTGAGCTTCGAGGCGGTGGACCCGCGCTACGAGGACATGGCCCGCACCCTGGGCCACGGCCGCGCCGCCACCTTTCTCCGCTACACCCTGCCGATGGCCTCGCGCGGGCTGCTGGCAGCGCTCATCCTGGGCTTCACCCGCGCCGTGGGCGAGTTCGGCGCGACCATCATCCTGGCCGGCAACATCCCCGGCCGCACGCAGACGCTGGCGACCGCCATCTTCAGCGCCCAGCAGGCCGGCCGCGAGAGCGAGGCGAACGTGCTGCTGATCGTCGCGCTCGTTGCGGGCTTCGCGGCCGTGTACGTGACGGAGCGGCTGTCGCAGCGGCAGGTGGAGGCGGCGCGCGCATGAACGGCGCGCCGCCGCTGCAGGTGCGGGTGCGCCTGCCGCTGGACCGCTTCGACCTGGACGTGGACTTCACGACCACGCACCGGGTGACGGGCGTGTTCGGCGTGTCGGGATCGGGAAAGACGACGCTGCTGGAGACGGTGGCGGGGCTGCGGCGCGGCGCGCGGGGGCGTATCGCGCTCGGCGAGACGGAGTGGCTGGACACCGAGCGCCGCCTGCGCCTGCCGCCGGAGCGGCGCGGCGTGGGGTACGTGCCGCAGGACAGCCTGCTCTTTCCCCACCTGGACGTGCTGGGCAACCTGCGCGCGGGGCACGGCCGGGCGCTGGACGGCGGGCACGACTTCGCCGCCACACTGGAGACGGTCACGCGCGTCCTGGACCTCGCGCCCCTCCTCCGCCGCCCGGTAACCACGCTCTCCGGGGGCGAGCGCCAGCGGGTGGCCCTGGGGCGCGCGCTCTGCTCCGGGCCGCGCCTGCTGCTGCTGGACGAGCCGCTGGCCTCGCTGGACGCGGGGCTGCGGCGCAAGGTGCTCCCCTTTCTGCACCGCGTGCAGGCGGAGTTCTCGCTCCCCATCCTCCTGGTCTCGCACAACCCGGTGGAGGTGCAGGCGCTCTGCGAGGACCTGGTCGTGCTGCGCGAAGGGCGCATCGTCGCGCGGGGGGAGCCGCGCTCCGTCCTCACCCGCGCGGACGTCTTTCCGCTGGCGGAGCACGAGGGGTTCGAGAACATGCTCCCCGC
>DATAAG010000333.1:0-3924 GCA_036260235.1 Longimicrobium sp. | reverse complement strand
GGACGGCCTCGGGCTTGGCGATGTGTTCTGCGTCGTCGGAGCCAGCGCCAACATAGTGCGCACAACTCCTCGATAGCCGAAAGGTGAACCTGTCAGGAGAGCCGGATGCGAGAAATCCGCACGTCCGGTTCGAAAGAGGGGGGTCCAGGGCGGGCGCTGATGCCCGTCCTGGCTCCTACTCTACCGTGAGGCCGAATCTTTTCAGCGGTTGCCCCGCCCCGCGCGGGGCGCCTAGATTGGCCGCGCCGAACCGAACTGCTACCGATCGACCGAATCAAGAAGACGATGGCCAAGACCGCTACCTTCGACATCACCTCGTCCGTGGACCTGCAGGAGGTCGACAACGCCATCAACCAGGCGCGCAAGGAAGTGCAGCAGCGCTACGACTTCAAGGGCGTCACCGCGGAGATCGAGTTCAGCAAGAAGGAAGGCACGCTCAAGCTGCTGGCCGACGACGAGTACAAGCTCACCGCGCTGGTGGACATCATCCAGAGCAAGCTGGTCAGGCGCGGCGTGCCCATCCGCAACCTGGACTACGGCACCGTGGAGCAGGCGTTCGGCGGCAAGGCGCGGCAGACCATCACCCTGGTGCAGAGCATCAGCACCGAAAAGGGCAAGGAGATCGTCCGCTCCATCAAGGACGGGGGGTTCAAGAAGGTGAACGCGCAGATCCAGAACGAGCAGGTGCGCGTCACCAGCCCCTCCATCGACGAGCTGCAGGCCGTGATCGCGCACCTCAAGAAGCAGGACTTCGGGCTGGAGCTTTCGTTCGGCAACTTTCGGTCGTAGACGCGCGAACGCCCCCGCACCCGGGAGGGACGCGGGGGGCGTTCGACGGGAGGCGTGGTCAGTTGGGGCCTTCGGTGACGTCGCCTTCGACGGAATCCGCCCGGGCCTCGCCGGCCTGCTGGGCGGCTTCTTCCTCGTCACCCTGGGCGGCCTCTTCGGCGGCCTCGCGGCTGCGGTCCTCGGCGTTGTCGTTGCACGCGGCGGTGCCGCCGGCCAGGAGCAGGGCCCAGATGCGCTTCGTCATCGGAAATCTCCAGTGCTGGATGGAATGACCAACTCGGACAGCGCGGGGCAGGGCAAAACCATGACCACGATGCCAGCCGCGGACCGCAACGCGAACAGCCGCGCCCTCTTTCGCCGCGCCTGTGACATCATCCCCGGCGGGGTCAACTCGCCGGTGCGGGCCTTCCGCGGGGTGGGCGGGGAGCCGTTCTTCGTGCAGCGGGCGCAGGGGTCGCGGCTGTGGGACGCGGACGGCAACGAGTACATCGACTACGTCCTCTCCTGGGGCCCGCTCATCCTGGGGCACGCCCACCCCGCCGTCGTCCAGGCAGTGTGCGACGCCGCGGCGCGCGGCACCAGCTACGGCGCGCCCACGGAAGCCGAGGTGGAGCTGGCGGAGGCGGTGCGGGGCTTCTTTCCCTCCATGGAGCGCGTCCGCTTCGTCAACAGCGGCACCGAGGCGACGATGAGCGCGGTGCGGCTGGCGCGCGGCTTTACCGGGCGCGAGCTGATCCTCAAGTTCGACGGGTGCTACCACGGCCACGGCGACTCCTTCCTGGTGAAGGCGGGGAGCGGCGTGGCCACGCTGGGGCTTCCCAACTCGCCCGGGGTGCCGGCGGAGCTTTCGAAGCTGACCCTCACCGCGCCGTTCAACGACCTGGAGGCCGTGGAGGCCGTCTTTCGCGCCCACGCGGGGCGGATCGCCTGCGTGATCCTGGAGCCGGTGGTGGGGAACGCGGGCTTCATCCCCCCGGACGACGGGTTCCTGCAGGCGCTGCGACGAATCACGGAGGCGGACGGCGCGCTGCTGGTGTTCGACGAGGTGATGACGGGCTTTCGCGTGGCCCCCGGCGGGGCGCAGGAGCGCTTCGGCATCCGCCCGGACCTGACGACGCTGGGAAAGGTGATCGGCGGGGGGCTGCCGGTGGGGGCGTACGGCGGCCGGGCGGAGGTGATGGACTGGATCGCGCCGGTCGGCCCCGTCTACCAGGCCGGCACCCTTTCCGGCAACCCGCTGGCGATGGCGGCGGGGCTGGCGCAGCTGCGCATCCTGCGGGAGGAGGATCCCTATCCCGTGCTGGAGCGCCGGACGCGGCGGCTGGTGGAGGGGCTGCTGGGTGGGATGGCGGAGCGGGGGGTGCCGGCGACGGGGGGAAGCCTGGGGTCGATGTGGGGCGTGTTCCTTGCGGCGGGCCCGGTGCGCACGTTCGAGGACGCGAAGCGGAGCGACGTGGAGACCTTTCGCCGCTTCTACCACGCGCTGCTGCGGCGCGGGGTCTTCTTCGCGCCCTCGGCGTTCGAGGCCGGCTTCACCTCCACCGCCCACACCGACCAGGATGTCGAGGAAACCATCTCCCGTGCACGCGAGGCGCTGGACCAGGCGCTGGCGTAGCGCCGCCGCGCTGGCGCTGCTCGCCCCCGCCGCGTGCACGCCGCGCCCGCGCGTCCCCACCGTTCCCGTGGTCGTGATCGCGCCGGACTCGGCGCCGCGCGACACGGTGGTGATCGCCCCGCCGCCGCCCCCGGCGCCCCCGCCTCCCGCGCCGGTGGAGCCGGTGGCGAACGCCACGCCGGTGGCCGTGGGGCTCATCGTGGACACCAGCGCGGTGGAGGTCACCTCCGCCGGCGACTTCACGGTGCACGACGGGGAGGGGCGCGAGCTGGGCCGGCTGCGCGGGGGGCAGGTCCTGGCCTTCCGCGACGCGGGATCGACCATCAGCATGACCTCGCGCGGGGGGCCGGCGGGGAGCGCGATGGAGCCTCCGCGCCAGGTGGGTGGGGTAGGGCTGCGGCCGCCCCTCATCGTCCGTCCGACGGTGACCGGGGGGACGCTGACGGTGCGCGGCAACCCGTACCGCGGCGAGCTGCGCATCCAGGCCGCGCCCGGCGGGGGGCTGACGGTGGTCAACCGGCTGGACATGGAGACGTACCTCCTGGGGGTGGTGCCGCGGGAGATCGGCCGGTTCGACCTGGACATCTACGAGGCCATCAAGGCGCAGGCGGTGGCGGCGCGCACCTACGCGGTCTCCTACCTGGGCCGGCGGTCGCAGCAGGGGTTCGACGTCTACGCCACGGTGGAGGACCAGGTGTACGGCGGGGCGGCGGCGGAGAACGAGACGGTGAACCGCGCCGTCCGCGAAACGGCGGGCGAGATCCTGACGTACAACGGCCAGCCGATCACCGCCTACTACCACTCCACCTGCGCCGGGCAGACCGCGGCGATCGACGAGGTGTGGAACAACCCGCCGGTGCCGTACCTGGTCTCGGTGCGCGACGTGGACCCCGGCGGCCAGGCGTACGACCGCAGCAGCAGCCGCTTCCGCTGGACGGAGCGCTGGACGCACGAGCAGCTGGTGGGGATCCTGAACCGCACGCTGGCGGACTCGCTGGGCGGCCGCCGCATCACCCGCATCGAGGACATGCGCGTGCTGGAGCGCACTCCGTCGGACCGGGTGCGCCGGATGCGGATCACGACCGACGCGGGCTCGTTCACCGTCGGCCGGGACCGGGTGCGGTGGATCCTGGTACCCATCCGCAACGGCACCCCGACCGGCATTCTGAACAGCAGCAAGTTCGACGTGAGCCTGGTGCGCAGCGGCGGCCGGGTGACGGAGATCGTGGCGGAGGGGGGCGGCTGGGGGCACGGCATCGGGATGTGCCAGGTGGGCGCCATGGGCCGCGCCCGCGCCGGCCAGGACTACCGCACCATCCTGCGCACGTACTATCCCGGGACGGAGATCCGCCGGGCGTACTGAACGGCAGTGCGTGAGTGCGTGAGTGGGCGGCGCGCCGGGGGATGCGGCGCGAGAGGCGGGCGCCCCCCATCCCCGGCCCTCCCCCACAAACTGCGTGGGGGAGGGAGAACGGCAGGAGACGGTGCGTCGCGCGATCGAAGTTCTCCCTTTCCCCCGC
>DATAAG010000332.1:0-3201 GCA_036260235.1 Longimicrobium sp. | reverse complement strand
CGCCCGGAGTGCGCGCCGCCTGGGCGGCGATCCACTCGTGCAGGACGGCCCGCGGGTAGTCGGCGCGCGTGCCGTTCCACCCCTCCAGCACCTCCGCCCGCTCCGCCGCGCGGAGCAGCGACAGCTCGGAGAGCCTGCGCTCCGGGTACGCGGCCACCTGTTCCAGGAGGTGCCCGAAGTGGTCGAGGAGGCGGGCCATGGTCCCGGCATCCCACAGCTCCCGCCGGTAGGTGAGCGCGCCTTCGATCCCGCGGTCCGTCTCTTCCAGGTGCAGCGAGAGGTCGAACCTGGCGGCCGAAGTCCCGATCTCGACCCTCTCCAGGGTGGCGCGGCCCAGCTCCAGGACGGCGCGCTCGTTGTTCTGCAGCACGAACATGACCTGGAAGAGCGGCGTCTGCCCCAGGCTGCGCTCCACGCCCAGCTCCTCCACGAGCTTCTCGAAGGGCACCTCCTGGTGCTGGTACGCACCCAGCGCCACCTCCCGCAGCCGGCCCAGCAGCTCCCCGAAGGTGGGGTCGCCGCCCAGGTCGGCGCGCAGCACCAGCGTGTTGACGAAGAAGCCGATGAGTCCCTCCACCTCCGCGCGCGAGCGGTTGGCGACCGGGGTGCCCACCACCACGTCCTCCTCCCCGGCATAGCGCCCCAGCAGGCTCTGCCACCCGGCCAGCAGCGTCATGAAC
This sequence comes from Longimicrobium sp., assembly GCA_036260235.1. GTDB lineage: Bacteria > Gemmatimonadota > Gemmatimonadetes > Longimicrobiales > Longimicrobiaceae > Longimicrobium. The sequence goes on along the minus strand of DATAAG010000332.1, from coordinate 2,521 downwards.
AGCGTGGCGCTCTCCCGTCGCCCCAGCCCGCGCAGCACGCGCGTCACCCCGGCCGGCACGGTGAAGCCCCGGCTCGCCTCCGCCGCGCCCGGCCCGCCGCGACGCGGGTGGTCGGTCGGCAGCTCCAGCAGCGGCGGGACGCCCTCCAGCCGTTCGCGCCAGTAGCGGAGCTGTGCCTCCAGCACCTCGCCCCGGAGCCACTCCCGCTGCCAGACGGCGTAGTCCGCGTACTGCACCGGCAGCTCCGGGAGGGGCGACTCCCCGCCCTCGCGGTACGCGGCGTACAGGGTGGAGAGCTCCCGCGCCAGGACGACGATGCTCCAGCCGTCGCTGACGACGTGGTGCATGGTGAAGCAGAGGAGCCACTCCTCCTCCCCCAGGCGCGCCAGCGCCACGCGCAGCAGCGGTCCGCGCGACAGGTCGAACGGGCGCTGCCCCTCCTCCCCGGCCCGGCGCAGCGCCTCCGCCTCCCCCGGCTCCCGCGGCAGCCCGGAGAAGTCCAGCACCGGGAGCGGGATCGGCGCGGCCGGGAGAACCACCTGCATCGCTTCGCCGCCCTCGTCCACCAGGACGGTGCGCAGCGCCTCGTGGCGGCGCACCACCTCCGTGAACGCGCGGTGCAGCGCCCCCACGTCCAGCGCGCCGCGGATACGCATGGCGGCTGGGAGGTTGTAGGCGGCGCTCCCGGGCTGGAGCCGGTCGATGAACCAGAGCCGCTGCTGCGCGAACGACAGCGGGAACGCGCGCAGCGGATCGCGCGGGACGGGCACGACCGGCGGCGCAGCCACGCCGGCGCCCTCCCGCAGCAGCCCGTCCACCACCACCGCCAGATCCGCCGCCGTGGGAGCCTCGAAGATCGCCCGCAGCGGCACCTCCACCCCGAATGCCACCCGCGCCCGCGACGCCGCGCGGGTCGCCAGGAGCGAGTGGCCGCCCAGCTCGAAGAACCCGTCGTGCGCCCCCACCCGCTCCACGCCCAGGACCTCGGCGAAGATCCCGGCCAGCAGCTCCTCGGTCGGCGTACGCGGCGCGACGTACCCCCCGCCCTGGGTCGCCTCCGGCGCGGGGAGGGCGCGGCGGTCGAGTTTGCCGTTCGGGGTGAGCGGAAGCGTCGCCAGGGAGACAAAGGCGGAGGGCACCATGTACTCCGGGAGCCGCGCCCTGACGTGCACGCGCAGCTCCGCCGCGGCAGGGGCGGCACCGTCCGCGGGGACGACATAGGCGACGATGCGCCGCGCTAGCGCGCCGGGCGCGTCCTCCCGGACGAGGGCCACGGCATCGCGGACGGCGGGGTGTGTGCGCAGCGCCGTCTCGATCTCCCCCAGCTCGATGCGGAAGCCGCGGACCTTCACCTGGAAGTCCGTCCGCCCGAAGTACTCCAGCTCCCCGTCCGCCCGCCAGCGGACGCGGTCCATCACCCGGTACATCCGGGAGCCGGCGGGGCCGAACGGATCGGGGAGGTAGCGCTCGGCGGTCAGGTCCGGCCGGCTGGCGTAGCCGCGCGAGAGTCCATCGCCCGTCAGGTACAGCTCCCCGACCACGCCGACCGGTACCGGCTGCAACTCCCCGTCGAGCACGTACGCCCGCGTGTTGGCGACGGGGCGGCCGACGAGGACCCGCTCGTCGCCGGGATGGACGAGCGCGTAGGTGCTGTAGGTGGTGTCCTCGGTCGGTCCGTAGAGGTTGCCCACCTTCTCCACCGTGCCCAGCGCGTAGAGCGCCTGCGCCAGGTCGTTCGGCAGCGCCTCGCCCCCGAGGTTCAGCGTCCGAACACAGGCCGGGATGCCACCCATGCGCAGCAGTACCGCCGCGGCGGTGGGCACCATGCTGGCGTAGACCACCGGCTCCTCCAGCACTGCCAGCTCCAGCGCGTTCTCCACCAGCACCAGCTTCCCGCCCCAGGCCAGCGTGCCGAAGACCTCGGCCACCGAGACGTCGAAGTTGATCGAGGTGGAGAACAGCACCGCGCTGCGCTCCTCGTCCGTGACGTTCTCCCGCAGCCAGTGCAGCCGGACGACGACGGACGAGTGGCGGATCATCACCCCCCTGGGCCGTCCCGTCGACCCCGAGGTGAAGATCACGTGTGAGAGGTTCTCGGGGAGCACGCCCGTCTCCGGCGCCTCGTCCGGCTCAGCCTCGACGGCGGCGCGCGCGGCGTCGAGCGCGAGCGTGCGGGTGCCCGTGGGGAGCACGTCCGCCAGGGCGCGAGCGGTGAGGACGAGCGAGACGCCGGCATCCTCCTGCATGCAGCCCAGCCGCTCGCGCGGGTAGGTGGGGTCGAGCGGGACATAGACGCCGCCGGCCTTGAGCACGGCGAGAAGGGCGGCCACCAGCTCGGGGGTGCGCTCCAGGCAGACGCCCACGCGGGTCTCGGGCCCCACGCCGAGCCGCCGCAGGTGGTGGGCGAGGCGGTTGGCGCGTGTCTCCAGCTCCGCGTATGAGAGCGTCTCGCCCCTGAAGACCACCGCGGCCGCGCCGGGGGTGCGGGCGGCCTGCGCCGAGACCAGCTCGTGCACGCAGG
>DATAAG010000331.1:0-7004 GCA_036260235.1 Longimicrobium sp. | reverse complement strand
GTGCGTGAGTGCGTGAGTGCGTGAGTCGTCTCATGCTCCACCCACCCGCCGATGCACGATTGAAATGGGGTTTCTCCCCTCTCCCGCGCAGTTTGCGGGAGAGGGGCCGGGGGTGAGGGAGCCGCGCAGCGCGACGCTGTTCACTAACGCACTAACGCACTAACGCACTAACGCACTCTTCACCATGTCCAACCTGTACCAGGCGCTGGGATTTCCGATCGGGTCCGAGCAGGAGCTGCTCGACTGGATCATGCGCGCGGCGGAGCACGGCGACCCGGTCGAGGCGCCGGGCGTCGACTACCTGCGCTGGCAGGCGGGCGGTGGCGTGGAGCTGTGGGTGCAGGTGCGCGAGGACGGCGGCATCGTGGGCGTGGAGCCGCACCTGGACGGCCAGGCGCGGATGCGCGTGGCGCTGACTGCCCGCATCCGCGAAGACGACGCGCCGGCGGGCCAGGGCTCGCTCCACGGCTGGGCGGACCCGTCGGACGAGGCGGATCCCGAGACGGGGCTCTACCCGTTCGTGTTCAGCGTCCCCGACTTCCGCACCTGCGACGGGCTCGCGCTGCCGGCGGTGAAGGACGTGCGGCTGGCGGCGCTGGCGTACGAGCTGGAGGCGTTCCCCAGCGAAGAGGCGTACCTGGCCGGCCAGTCCGGCGAGCTGAAGTACGCGCCGGAGTCGTTCATCCCCGCCGGCCTGTTCACCACCGACCCGGAGGGCACGCCGCGCCCGGAAGCGATGTTCACGGGACGCGTGCTGCAGGCGGAGCGGCGGGTGAACACGGCGTCCGGCGGCGCCTTCGTCTGGGCCCGCGTCCGCACGCTGGGCGGCGAGGTGGAGGTGGCGGCCGATCCCGCCATCGTGCGGGGCGAGGTGGTGCCCGGCGGCATCGTCACCGGGTCGTTCTGGATGACGGGGCGCATCGGCGCGGCGATGCCGGCGGCGCAGCTGCACTGAGGGGCGTGGCGCCGCACCGGGGACCATCATCTAGATCGATTCGATTGGACGGCCGGGGTGGCCGGGTTAGCTTCGGATGCCCTGGTGCGCATCCGCGTACCGCCACCCTTGCCGATCCCGATCATGCTCAAAGGCCTGTACAGCCAGTCCGCGTGCGTGCTGTTGACGGAGTCGGCCGCCCTGGAAGCGTTGATGGAGGTGCTGGCGCCGTGGGGGCCGCGGACGCTGGACGACCCCGGCGACCACTGGGCGTTCGCCACCCGGCCCGCCTTGATCCTGTCCGGCGAGCCGGAGCTGCCGCGGCTGGTGGAGGTGGACGTGGTCGCGGAGCGCTGGCCCGACGCGATGGGCGCGGGTCCCGGCGACGAGGTGTTCGATGCGTGGGTGTCGCAGGCGTTCGGGCCGTACGCGTGGCCCGGCGGGCTGCGCAGGGCGGCGCTGCACTCCTGGTCGTGGGAGGACGCGCCGGCGGCGGTGGACCGGCACGGCGCGTTCATCCGCATCCGGTGCGTCCACGCCTCCGCGCTGCACGAGGGGCTCGATCCCGGCGGCACCTACGATCCGCTGGACGAGCTGGCGCTGGTGACGGAGGTGGCGGACGCGCTGATGGCGGTGCCGGGCGCGCTGGGGTACTTCAATCCCAACGGCGAGGTGCTGCGCGACCGTGACGGCCTGCAGACGGCGCTGGACCATGCCGCACGGATCGGGTTTCCGCCGGTTACGGCCTGGTGCAACGTGCGGGGAATGAACCTGCCGGGCGGCTGGGCGATGCTGGACGTGGTGGGCAACGGGCAGTTCGGCCTGCCCGACCTGGAAGTCTGCTTTCCCGCGGGGACCCGCGACAACGCCGAGGTGCTCAACTTCGCCTACCAGATCACCGGGTACCTGATCCAGCACGGGGAGGTGATCGACGCCGGCGACACCATGGACGGCCCCGGGGAGAGCGTCTGGCAGGTGCGGCGCTTCCGTACGCCGCTCTCGGACCTGCCGCGCCACGTGCTCTGCTTCGTTCCGCAGGGCGCGAGCGCGCCGCCGGACGCGGTGCTGAACCGAGCGGAGCCGGGCGGATCCCCGGCAGGCCCATCTGCTGCCGCGGAGCCCGCCGCGCCCGCGCGGCAGCCTGCGCCCGCGGCTCCCGAGCCGACTGCCGTGCCCCGCCCTGGGCGGCCGTGGTGGAACGTGTGGGGGTGAGGACCCGGGAGGGTGTGTGGCGGATGCGATGCTCGCATCCCGGTACGGACGGGTGAGATGGAAAATGGGATTCGTTGTAGGGGGTGAGGGAGCGGATTAGCTTGGTGCGACGCCGCCCCGGCTGCATCGCGGGCTCCACTCATCCACCCTGTTTTCAGGAGGAAGGTTGATGCGCCGAGTGATCGGGCTGATGGCCGCGCTGGCGCTGGCGGCGGGGAGCGCACGGGCGCAGGCGCCGCTGTACTGGTGGGTGCAGGCAGGAGCGCAGGGGGAGTGGCAGATGCGCAGCATCTGGGAGCCGGGGGCCTCGTGCCCGGCGCCGGCCACGGTGCGCTCCGCTCCCAGCGCGGACTTCCCTGTCGTGGTCTGCCAGCAGACGCTGGGCGCGCAGCCGGTGCAGCTGCCGGGAGCGCCACGGCCGCTCCGTGCGCCGTCGAACGTCCGCCGGGTGGTGGTGATCGGCGACACGGGGTGCCGGGCGCAGGAGCAGAACTGCGCGGACATCTCGTCTTGGCCCTTCGCCGCCGTGGCGGGGCGGGCGGCGTCGGCCGGCGCGGGGCTCTCGGTGCACGTGGGCGACTACATCTACCGCGAAAAGTGCATCCAAGGCAAACCCGGCCCCTGCGGCGACAGGTGGGCGACGTGGTTCGCGGACTGGTTCCAGCCGGCGGGCGAGCTGATGACGATGGCGCCGTGGGTGTTCGCCCGCGGCAACCACGAGGACTGCACGCGCGGCGGCCGCGGCTGGTTCGTCTTCTTCGACCCGCGCCCGTACCCGGCGAACGGGTGCACCCCGGCCACGGATCCCTACGCGGTGCAGGTGCCCGGGGTGGGGACGCTGCTGGTGATGGACTCGGCGTGCGCGCCCTGGTACTCCAGCGGGTGCTGGTCCGCCACCCCGCCGGGGAGCGACGGGCCGATCAACAACCCGGCGCAGGCCATCCCGGCGTACGCGGCACAGTTCCGCCAGGTGGCCCAGCTGGCGGGCACCGGGCCGGCCTGGCTGGTGACGCACGTCCCCGCGTGGGCGCGCGACTTTCCCGGCTCGGCGGACTCCGCGGGCGCGTACATCCTGCAGGCGGCGCTGCGGCAGGCCTCGCCGAGCGGCGAGCTGCCCGCGGCGGTGAAGCTCTCGCTGGTGGGCCACGTGCACGCGTGGGAAGCGCTGGACTTCGCGGCCGGGCGCGCGCCGGTGCTCATCCTGGGCGACGGCGGCACCTCCGAGAGCGATGGGCTGCCCACCGCCATGCCGTCGCCGGCGGGCGGGGTGGCGGTGGAGGGATACTGGTCCAGCCTGGCGTTCGGATACACGGTGCTGGACGCGGACGGCGGGGGTGGGTGGCGCGCCACACTGGTCCCCGTCTCCGGCACCGGCGCCGCCGTCACCTGCACCATTCGTGACGGCCAGATGACCTGCTGATCGAAGACGTTCCCTCGCCGCGGGCGCAAATCGCCGGGCCGGGAGGTCCGGCGATTCGCTTTAGAGAGCAGATGATCCGCGAGGAATGCGGGTCCGTACTCACGCACTCACGCACTAACGCACTGACGCACTCTCATCCAGCAGGCGGCGGAGCGCCGAAAGGCCGTACGCCAGGCGCGACTTCACCGTCCCGGCCGGCAGCTCCAGGACGGCGGCGATCTCGTCCAGGGTGAGGCCGTCGAGGTAGTGCAGCGCCAGCACGGCGCGGCTGGCGGGAGAGACGCGCTGCAGCAGCTCCGGCAGGCGGTCCAGCACCCCGTCCGTCGGTTCGGGCGGATCGGTGTCGTCCGGGAGGTCGGGGGGAAGCTCGTCGTGCAGCTGCTGGTGCGCGCGCCGGCCCCGCAGCGCGCGAAAGATCTCGCGCCCGGTGATGCGCCGCGCCCACGCATTGAACGCCCGCGGCTCGCGCAGGCTGCCCAGCTTGCGGTAGACCAGCAGCAACGCGTCCTGCAGCACGTCTTCCGCGGCGTCGGGCTCGCGCAGCATCAGCGTGGCGAAGGGGCGCAGCAGCGCGTCCGCGTGCGCCAGCAGCGCCTCCAGCGCGGCGCGGTCGCCGGCCTGCGCGCGCAGCACCAGCCAGGCGGTGCCGCGCGCGTCCGGATCGGCCGGGGGCATGCCCGGGGGGCGGCTACAAGGCGGCCCGGCGCTCGTCCAGCAGCTGGATGGCGTGCAGCAGGCGCGCGTCCGCCGCGGCGGCGCGGGCGCCCACGGCTGCCAGCCCCAGCCCGAGCGTGGTGTAGACCAGGATGCCGATGATGAAGATCAGCAGGTGCGTGTCGTCGTTGAAGTCCATCACCATCAGCGCCAGCCCCAGCAGCACCGCCTCGACGAGCGCGGCGGCGTAGATGGCCAGGCGGCTCATGCGGTCGCGGCGGTCCGCCGCGGCGAGGGCGGCCTGCACGGCGGTCGGTCTATCGGTCGTCATGGAAGGAGCTCCTTTCGGTTGATGGATCTCGCCGGGTCAGCCGCGGGTGACCTGCGTGGCCACCACGATCGCGATGATCACCGCCTCCACGATGGCGAAGGCGATGATCGCCCACTTCTGGATGCGCGCGTCGCGCTGGTTCATGGCGGGTCCCGTGCGGGTCGCGGCGGCACCGTCCATCGTGCGCCGTCACACGACTGGAGGCGGTGAGGGCCGCAGGTGTTCGGATCGACGGAAAACTACTCGAGCAGAGGGTGTGACGATGGCGAAGAAGAAGCAGCGCCAGCAAGGGTCCTTTTGAGCGCACCAGCAAGCGGCGCAAGGGGTTCCCGTCGGAGACGAAGGTCAGGCGCGGCGTGCGCGTGGTCCGCGGCGGCAAGGAGCTGAGCGAGAAGCTCGGCCGCAACGACCTCTGCCCCTGCGGCAGCGCGAGGCGCTTTCAAGAAGTGCTGCATGAAGGCAGGCGGCCACGACGGGTCAAACCGCCACGACTACTTTCAGGGAGTGAGGGTCCGTGGAAGTCTTCGATTCGATTCAAAGATCAGATGCATCGCCTGGGAAGCACACTGAGGGCTCGTTTGAGTACCTCAACCGCTCGAGCCGACCTGAGTGCGAGAATATTCGACAACTCATGCAGCAGTGGTTTGAGGAGTATCCCCAAGCGGAGCAGGCAGAACTGCGCACGCGCTTACGCATTGAGACCAAGTTTCGCGAAGCGTGGTTTGAGTTGTTCCTCCACGCGCTGGCGAGCCGATTGGGGGCGTCGGCTATTACGCATCCGCCGCTTGCGCATACCACCAAAGCCCCGGATTTCGGGTTGGCTGACGCGAATGGAGACATCAGTGAGTATCTGGAAGCGAGGGTTGTTCGGGGAGAATCTGTCGATGATAGAGGTCGACAGGCCGTCATCAACACGGTGTATGACGCGATCAACCAGTTAGAGAACCCTGATTTCCTCATTACGATTCCGCGCCTGCGTCTTGTGAGTGGTCGTCAGCCATCTGGCAAGCTCATCCGCAAGTATCTGCAGGCAGAGTTAAGCAGGTTAGATCCTGATCGGGACCAGCTTTACTCACCGGCTGACTATCGGGACAAAGATGTTGAGATCGAGTTCAGGATCCTCGCGCGAGCTCCTGAGAGGCGCGGCACCCCGGGTAGGCTGCTCGGTGGGTACAGCGGGGGTGCTCGATGGGGAGGGGCGATGCGCGAGATCAAGAACGCAGTGCGGGACAAAGCAGGGCGATATGGAAAATTGGGTAAGCCCTTCGTGATCGCCCTAGATGTGGCAAGCGTGTGGTTCAATTGGCATGAGGACACTTGCGACGCTCTGTACGGAAAGGACTGTTGGACGGAAGGTGCCACCTACGCCGGAGACAAAACAGGCGAGGGGATCTTCCACGGCTGCGCCTCAGGGTACTCCAGAGTGAGTGCGGTACTCGTGACTGATGCCGCACCCTGGCACGTCTCAGATGCACGTATCCGCCTTTACCACAATCCTTATGCGCAGCATCCCTATGAAGGCGTTCTGTACCGACTTCCGCAGGCTCGCTTCGACGACCGAAGGCTCACTAGCATTGAAGGACTGTCGTTGTCAGAACTGTTCGGGCTCACAAAACGCTTGCCATACGAAGCAAGCTGAACGGCAACCATGCTCCTGACCATCCGCACCACGCACCGGCCGGCGACGGACCTGGGGTACCTGCTGGGGAAGAACCCCGCGCGGGCGCAGAGCTTCGAGCTGGCATTCGGGGAGGCGCACGTCTTCTACCCGGAGGTGGACGAGGCCGCGTGCACGGCGGCGCTGCTGCTGGACGTGGACCCCGTGGGGCTGGTGCGCGGCCGCGGCGGCGGCGAGGGCGCGCTGGACCAGTACGTCAACGACCGCCCGTACGTCGCGTCGTCGTTCCTTTCCGTCGCCATCGCGCGGGTGCTGCGCAGCGCGCTGACGGGCGCGTGCAAGGAGCGGCCGGAGCTGGCGCAGACGCCCATCCCGCTGGAGGCGCGGCTGGCCGTGCTCCCCGCGCGCGGCGGCCAGGAGGGCATCCGGCGCCTCTTTGAGCCGCTGGGCTACGCCGTCGGCATCCAGCCGCACCCGCTGGACCCCGCGCACCCGGAGTGGGGCGACAGCCGCTACTTCACCGTCACGCTAGCCGCCATCAAGCGCCTGGCGGACCTGCTCTCGCACCTGTACGTGCTGGTGCCGGTGCTGGACGGCGCCAAGCACTACTGGGTGGGCGACGAAGAGGTGGAAAAGCTGCTGCGCCACGGCGAGGGGTGGCTGGCCGCGCACCCGGAGCGCGACTGGATCGCCGCGCGTTACCTGAAGCACCGCCGCAGCCTGGTGCGCGAGGCCATCGCGCGCCTGGAGCCGGCGGAAGAGGCCGCGGACGAGGCGGAGGACGCTGCCGACGCCCGCGAGGAGGCGCTGGAGGAGCGGGTGAGCCTGAACCAGC
>DATAAG010000330.1:0-9230 GCA_036260235.1 Longimicrobium sp. | reverse complement strand
CCCTCTCCCGCGCAGTATGCGGGAGAGGGGAGAACTTCAGCGCGCTACGCAAATCCGTCCGCCGTTCTCCCTCCCCCACGCAGTTTGTGGGGGAGGGCCGGGGAGGGGGCGCCCGGCGCACGCGCCAGATGATCCACCGCTCACCGGACTCGCTCTACCCCGCTCACGCACTAACGCACTAACGCACTCACGCACTCGTTTCTCACTCCAGCCCCATCCGCCGCTTCATCTCCCGCAGCCGCTCGTCGATCTCCGCGTCCACGGCGGAGCGATCGACGGGAGGCGGCGGGGGGCCGGCCAGGTCGGCGAGCTCCTCCAGCGCCTCGTTGTAGCCAATGTCCGTCTCGATCTTCTCCGCGGCGCGGCTGAAGTCGTCGAACGCCCGCGCGCCGCCGATGTCGTCCAGCCGCGCCTGCGACTGCGCGCGCCGCACCTCGTTCAGCAGCGCGAAGCGGTTGGCGTCGGCCTCCTTGTAGCGGCGCATCATGTCCTGCACCTCCTGCGACCGCAGTTCGTGCTCCGCGCGGGCGGCGCGCACCTTCTCCTCCAGCACGGCGATGCGGCGCCGGTGCCGCTCCGCGAACTCCGCGGCGATGCGCACCGTCTCCGCGTCGTTGATCTTCTCCGCCAGCCCGCCGCGCCGCACGGCGTCGTCCAGCGCCTTGCGCTCGCGGGCCAGCTCGGCCTCGGCGGCGCGGGCGGCCGCTTCGTAGGTGGGGAGCGCGGCGCGGGCCTCCACCATCTCGCGGCGCATGGCGGAGAGCAGGGCCGCCACCTGGTCTTCGGGCTCGCGCCGGCTCACCTCCGCGAGGAAGGCGTCCCAGGTGCGCGAGAACAGGGTCTTGAGCTCGTTGATCATGCCCGCAAGGTAGGCCCGCGGCGCCCCGCGGGTCAACGCGCGCGAGCAGGGTCCGATTGTTGCTTTCGGCCCGGCTGCGACGTCATCCACCACGGAACCCCGCGCATGTCCAGAGCCGAGCCCGCGGTCTTCACCTTCCCGCAGATGCGCAACCTCAGCAAGGAGGAGCGCAAGTCCGTCACGCACAGCGAGTTCTGGATCCCCGAGGCGGAGCGGGAAGTGTACAAGCGCGCGCTGAACGCGCTGAACGCGGCCGGGGTGCCGTGCGTGGTCGCGGGAGCGTACGCCATCTACGAGCACACCAAGATCATCCGGCAGACCAAGGACCTGGACCTGTTCTGCACGCCGGAGGCGGTGCTGCAAGCGATGCGGGTGCTGCGCGAGGCGGGGTTCATCACCCGGCTGGAGCAGTCGCACTGGCTGGCCAAGGCCATCAGCCGCGACAACCGCGACCACTTCGTGGACATCATCTACGGGATGGGGAACGGCCTGGCGCTCATCGACGAGGACTGGTTCCGCCACAGCAGCCCGGCCATCCTGGCCGCCACGCAGGTGCGGGTGGCGCCGCCGGAGGAGCTCATCTGGCACCGGCTGTTCATCAACGAGCGGCACCGCCACGACATGGCCGACATCGCCCACCTGATCCTGTGCGTGGGCCACCTGATGGACTGGCGGCGGCTGATCGACAAGACGGGCGAGCACTGGCCGCTGCTGCTGTCGCAGGTGCTGATGTTCCGCTACGTCTATCCCGGCTACCGCGACCAGGTGCCGCAGTGGGTGATCCGCGAGCTGCTGTCGCGGGCGGAGGCGGCGGGGCGCGAGCACTCGGCGGAGGGCGACGAGCACGACCTGACGCGCGGCACCCTCATCTCGCGCTTCTCGTTCGCCATCGACGTGAACGAGTGGGGGTTCCACGACCTGCGCGAGGAGAAGATCCGCGAGATGCAGGGGCACCCCGCGGTGGTGGCGCTGGAGCAGGCGGACGTGTGGGACGAGCAGTCGGACCACGCGACGGCCTCGTCCGTACCCGACACGCTGGAAGCGGAAGAATGAAGGGGCCCAGGGGGGATGGCGGGCGCGGCTCGGAGCCGGTGGCGTTCGGGCGGCGCCGGGAGGACCGGCGGGCGCGGGTGGTGCGCGTGGCCGCCGTGGGCGACTTTCACTGCGGCGAAAAGGACGGCGGGCTGTACCGCGAGCAGTTCGCGCGGGTGAACGACGAGGCCGACGTGCTGCTGCTGGCCGGCGACCTGACGCGGCGCGGGACGCCGGCGGAGATCGACGTGGTGGTGAAGGAGCTGGCGGACGTGCGCATCCCCATCCTGGCGGTGCTGGGGAACCACGACCACGAGAGCGGCCAGCCGGAGAAGGTGAACGAGGCGCTGCGCGCCCGCGGGGTGCACCTGCTGGAGGAGGCGCCGTTCGAGCTGAACGATCACGTGGGGTTCGCCGGGGCCAAGGGGTACATGGGCGGCTTCGGCCGGTACACGCTGACGGCGTTCGGCGAGGGGGAGACCAAGACCTTCGTGGGGACCACGCTGGAGGAGGTGCAGAAGCTGGAGTACGCGCTGCGCCGCCTGTCCACGCCCATCCGCGTGGTGCTGCTGCACTACTCGCCCATCGTGGACACCGTGATGGGCGAGCCGGAGCAGATCTTTCCCTTCCTGGGCAACGACCGCCTGGTGGAGCCGATCGACCGCTTCAAGGCGGCGGTGGTCTTCCACGGCCACGCCCACCACGGCACCTTCGCCGGCAAGACGCCGGGCGGTGTGCCCGTCTTCAACGTGTCGATGGTGCGCGTGCGCGAAGACGCGAAGGCGGAGCTGTTCTACGTGCACGAGATCCCCCTCCCGCCCGGCGGCCTGCGGACGGAGCCGGAGCCGGGGGTGGAGACGCCGGCGGAGGCGGTGGGGTGAAGAGTGCGTGAGTGCGTGAGTGCGTGAGTGCGTGAGTGCGTGAGTGCGTGAGTGCGTGAGTGGACCGCCCCGCGAGATTTCGGCTCGCGGGGCGGTGCTCGTTGGGGGAGGAGAACTGCCGTTGTGCGCGGTGGCGGGCTCCTGCCGCACGCACGCCCCCTCCGGGCTCGCATTACTCGCCCACCTCCCCCAAAAACCCCTGGGGGAGGTTGAACAACCGATCACCCGTGAGGCAGGCAGGTGGCGGCGAAGGCCGACAGTGCGCAGTCGTTGCGGCGATGCGGCGATTTTCAATTCAATCGCCGGGCGAGAGGCCGGACCCGCACTCACGCACTCACGCACTCACGCACTCTTCACTTCAGCCGGCGGTCGTCGGGGATCAGGCTCTTGTGGATGCCGATGGCGGCGCGGACGCCCTCGGCGGCGGCGCGGACGGCCAGGCGCGAGCCGGGGACGATGTCGCCCGCGGCGTAGACGCCGGGGACCGTGGTCTGGTACTCGCCGTCGATCTCCAGGATGCCCTCCTCGTCCGCCTGGCATCCCAGGTCCGCGGCGAAGCTGCTGCCCGGCCCGCTGGCGATGTGGAAGAACATCGCGTCGAAGTCCTCGGTGTCCCCGTCGTTGAAGACGACACGCTGCACCCGCCCCTCCTCCCCCTCGATCCGCTCGATCACGTTCTGCCGCACGGGGATGTTCCACCGCTCCAGCGCGGCGGCCGCCTTCTCCTCCAGCTCCGGCGGATGGCCGTGCGTAAGCACCGTCAGGCGGTCCGTCCAGGTGAGAAAGTACATGCAGTACGCGGCGATCTGCCGCCCCCAGCCGATCACCCCCACCTTCACGTCCACCACCGACGGCCCGTCGCAGTCCGGGCAGTGCCAGATGCTGGTACCGTAGAAGTCCTGCAGCCCCGGGATCTCCGGGACGATGTCCTTGAGCCCCGTGGCCAGCAGCAGCCGCCGCGCCCCGAAGGTGCGGCCGTCCTCCAGGTTCACGCGAAAGTCGTCTTTCTCCCCCTCCACCGACAGCACGACGCCCGGCTCGTACTCCGCGCCGGCGTCCACCGCCTGCAGCTTGACCGTCCTGCGCAGCTCCTGCGGCGAGACCTCGGGGAGGCCGGGATAGCCGTGCACCGCCCAGGTGGCGGCATTGCGGGGATCCTCCGCATCGAACACCCGCACCTTGCGCCGGTAGCGCGCCAGCCAGAGCGCCCCCGAGAGCCCCGCCGGCCCCCCGCCGATCACGACCACGTCGTACATGCCGCCGTACGTCATCCACCCTCCGCCCCCTTCGAGGAAACGCCTGATTCGCCGAATCCGCCGTGAGGTGCAAGCGCCGCGCCCCGTGTGGTTGCCATCCGTGCGGCGGCGTGTATTGTGCCCGTCGGCAGAAGGTTACAGGGAACGGGTTACAGGTTACAGCCTGCAACTGCCCCAGCCGGGCCCGCTGTTCCCTGTAACCTGTAACCTGTAACCTCTACGGAGACGTCCCCGTGGTCCGAGTCGCAACCATCCTGTCCCCCGCGCTGCCCATCCTCCTGGCGGCAACGCTGCACGCCCAGACGCCGGCCGCCGCGGGCGCGCAGGGGCCGGGCGGCGAGAACCCGCGCATCCACGAGATCGTCCGCGCGGTCGATCCGGCGCGCATCGAGTCGGACGTGCGGCGGCTGGCCGGCTTCGGCACGAGGCACACGCTCAGCGACACGGTGTCGTCCACGCGCGGCATCGGCGCGGCGCGGCGGTGGATGTTCGCCGAGCTCCAGCGCATCTCCCAGGCGTGCGGCGGGTGCCTGGAGGTGCAGTACATCGGCGACGTCGTCCCAGGCAACCCGCAGAGCCGCATCCCCGTGGACACGCGGGTGGTGAACGTGGTCGCCATCCAGCGCGGCCAGACGGATCCCGGGCGCTACGTCATCATCCAGGGCCACTACGACTCGCGGGTGACGGACGTGATGAACGCCACCGCCGACGCGCCGGGCGCCAACGACGACGCGTCCGGCACCGCGGCGGTGATCGAGGCGGCGCGGGTGCTCTCCAGGCACCGCTTCGACGCGACCATCGTCTACGCGGCGCTGGCGGGGGAGGAGCAGGGGCTGAACGGGGGCAACATCCTGGCGCGCCACGCGCAGCAGAACGGCTGGCGCATCGCGGGCGTGCTGAACAACGACATCATCGGCAACTCGCGGGGGATCGGCGGGCACGTGGACAACACCACGATGCGCATCTTCGCCCCAGGCATTCCCCCCGAGGCGCCGCAGGCGGAGCTGCGCCGGTACCTGTACAGCGGCGGGGAGCTGGACGTCCCCTCGCGGCAGCTGGCGCGCTACGTGGACCGCATCGCCGACCGCTACACGCCCACCCTGGACGCGCAGATCATCTACCGCCTGGACCGCTTTGGCCGCGGGGGCGACCAGACGCCGTTCTTCCTGGCCGGGTATCCCGCGATCCGCCTGACGGAGATGTACGAGGACTACACGCGGCAGCACCAGGACCTGCGCGTGGAGAACGGCATCCAGTACGGCGACGTGCCCGACGCGGTGGACTACGGCTACACGGGCAAGATCACGGCGCTGAACGTCGCGTCGCTGGCGTCGCTGGCGTGGGCGCCGGCCGCGCCGGACTCGGTGACCATCCGCGGCGCGGTCAGCGCCAACACCACGCTGCGCTGGCAGGCGGTGAACGCGCCGGACCTGGCGGGCTACCGCGTCTACTGGCGCCAGGCCACCTCGCCCACGTGGGACCACTCGCGCTGGGTGGGGAACGTGACGGAGGCCACGCTGGAGGGCGTCATCATCGACAACTGGTTCTTCGGCGTGGCCGCGGTGGACCGCGACGGGAACGAGAGCCTGGTCGTCTTCCCCGCGCCGGGACGGTAGGAACGGCGAGGGGACAGGGGACAGGTTACAGGTCACAGGGGACAGGGGACAGGTTACAGCCAGCCATCTCGCCGCCGGCCGACCTGCAGTGCGGTTGCAGGCTGTAACCTGTAACCTGTTCCCTGTACCCTATCTTTTCGTCGCCTCGACGATCAGCGTTTCGTAGCGCACCACGCGCTCGTCGCCGATGACGTCGGTGTGGCGCTCGATGCCGCGCAGCGCGTCGTGCGCGCTCTCGCCCAGCGGACAGCGGCGCACGTCCGTGAAGCCGGCGGCACGCAGGCGATCCGCGAGGTAGTCGTACGAGTAGATGAACTGGTGGCCGGTGTCCGCGTCGGGGCCGAACGCGCGGAACATGCTGTTGATGACGCGCGTGGGGTTGGGCTCCGGGAGGCCCAGCATCTTCGAGATGTACGCGACGTAGTGCCGCTGCTCGTCGTCCAGCTCCCTGCCCGCGAGCGCCGCCATGCGCTCCAGGTCCGGCGTGGCGATGCGCACCACGCCACCGGGACGCAGCACGCGAAAGCACTCCGCCAGCATCCGCTCCCCCGCATCCTCCGGGATGTGCTCGATCTGGTGCTCGCTGTAGACGTAGTCGAAGCTGGCGTCGGGGAGCGGAAAGGGGCGGGTGGCGTCCAGGAACTCCACCAGGCCGCGGCGGAACACCTGCACGTCGGTGTTCAGCCAGCCCGGGAGCGGGTTGTGGCCCGTGCCCAGCTGCAGCGCGCGCGGATTGGCGGTGCGCAGGTAGCGCTCGACGGCGCCGGACATGGTGAGGCGCGACACCACCCGGCGCCGCGCCAGCTCCAGCCGGAACACGCCGTGCGACCGCGCCATCATCCACCGCGCGGCCCGCACGTGCAGCGGCAGCTCCGTCATCCGCGGCGGCCCTCCCCGTTCGTCGTCATCCAGTCTCTCTCCCGTCCGGCGGGTGGCGTGATCCCGACACGCGCAGAAGAATACGGCAGCGTGCGTCCGGCGGGAAAGCCGGGGACGCCCCTTCCCCCGTCCCCCTCCGCGCACGAACTGCGGACGGCAGCGCCCCCTCCGGGCAGGCATTACTCGCCCACCTCCCCCAAAAACCCCTGGGGGAGGTTGGGTGGGCGCCGAGATCGTGCACGGAGCCGATCTCCGGCCGTCCGCTGAGGCCCCCATCCCCGGCTCCTCTCCCCGCTCCGCGGGAGAAAGGGGAGAACGGCACGAGCGCGGCCGGCCGTCAGGAATCCCGCCACGGCGCGTGGGGATCTGGACGATGGCGGCGTCGGCGGCCGCGGCGCACGTTAGGGCCCGGGCAGGCGTGTGTTCCCCGACCAGGAGACCAGGTCCCGGTCCAGCGTGGCGACCTCCAGGTCCTCCAGGGCGCGGGTGGGATACGCCCGTTTGAGGCACCGCTCGATCTCGTCCGGGGACGCGACCTTCCCGGGCATGGACGCCATTCTTTCCCCTCGTGTTCCAACGATGGATGGGGGACTGCCGGAAGCACCGGCAGCCCCCCTTTCCATCCGATGCACTGCGGCCGCCGCAACCCGCCTGGCGGCGGATCGCGAGCCGTACGGCGGGGCGCTGCCGCTACCCTGCCGGCTCGCTGCCCTTCCCCCCCATCGACGCCGCGTGCAGGCGCAGCCGGATCTGCTCCAGCCAGTCACGCACCTCCAGACCGTTCGGCCGCGGGTCGTACGCGCAACCCAGCTCGTCGTAGACGAGCTCGTGCAGCTCGTCGTTGTCCGCGACGGACTGCAGCACCTGCCCCAGCTCGCGCGCCGCGCCCGTAACCGTCTCCGCGCCGGCGGTGGCGATGAACCGCTGCACGAGCGGCTCCCAGGTGGACGCCTCCAGGTCCCAGTCCTGGTGAAAGCAGCTCGAGATGAGCCGCCACAGCGACGGGTAGCGTTCCTCGATCATCGTATCACGTATGCGGTGTGGACGTGGTATCCCACCGGCGATGCCGGATTCCGGACCAGGAACAGCCGGACCACGCTGCCGGGCACCGGACTGCTGGCGCCCCGGTGCAGGATCTCGCCCACGTTCCTGCCGACGGCGTGGTTGAAGGCCAGGTCGGGGGCATTGCCGGAGAGCCACGACTGGATCCGAGCCGAGTTCTGGACCAGCGCACCCTGGACGGACGCGTCGGCGTGCCGGAGGTCGAAGAAGCGCGAAACACTCGTCAGGTTCGGGTTGCGCGCCAGTCGCGTGGCCATCCTGGGAAGGGTGGTGGTGACGTGCTGGGCGATCGTGTGTCCGCCCAGCCGTTCGTGCGCCCGCAGCCCGCCTGAAAGCAGGCGCGCGCCGGCCACCGTGACCACCGCGGCCTGGGGGGCGATTCGCAGCGCGCCCAGCAGCAGGCGCAGGCAGATGGCGCATTCCTCGCTCGGCCTGCAGTTGCCCTCGTGGTAGTCGCGGCCGATCCCGTTGGCGCACAGCCCGTACGGATCCGAATAGTTGACCGGGTCGCCCTCCGCGAAGCCGTAGACGTTCATCCCGCCCGCCAGGCCAATCGGGTCCTCCTGCGTGAACCGTCCCGATGACGGGTCGTAGTAGCGGTTGCGGCGGTAGCTGAGCCCGCTGCCGTCGGCCTTGTCGGTGATGAGCGTGCCGTGCCAGGCGTTCTCGCGCATGTCCGGCCGCGCGTACCCCGCCCACATCTCCGGCCACTGCAGGAAGTTGCAGCGCTTGTAGCCGCTCAGCCACTGGCAGCGGCGCCAGCCGCCGTCGTCGTACGTCCCCAGCACCGCCTGGCCGCGGCTGTTCCAGTGCGGCACGATCACGTACGGCTCCACGGCGCGGTAGCCGCGGTCCACGTTGGCCGTGTCCAGCCGGTCGCCGTACCCCATCCGCACCAGCGCCAGCGGGTAGTCCAGCGACAGGCCGTGCACGTACAGCACCCGGCCGTAGAAGGGGTTGGGGTCCACGGTGTACCAGTCCGGCGGCGACCCGTTGGCCAGCGCCAGGTTGACGTGCGCCGTGTCGTTCTCCATGTACTGGCTGTAGTACGGCTGCTGCCCGCCCGGCGCCTGGATCTCGATGAGCTCCTGCTCACCGTCCCAGATGGTGCGCCGCAGCCACCCCAGCTCGCACAGCGCGGAGTACTGGTCCTGGTTGCACTCGCGCCGCGCCCGCACCAGCACCCGCCGGCCCAGCGCATCGTAGCGGTACTCCTCGAACGCGCGCGAGTAGTTGCTCAGCTGGTTCGTCGGGTCGTCCACCGTGCGCGTGTCGGAGGCGCGCAGCCGGCCCTCCGCGTCGTAGAAGTACGCGTGGTCGCGGAAGTCGTCCGACGCGGTGAGGCCCGGGGTGGTGTAGGTCTCCCACACCAGGTTCCCCGCCGCGTCGTACACCAGCGTGTCGCCGTGCACCGCCGTGTTCTTGGCCCGCAGCCGCCCGGTACCCGGGTGGTAGCGGAACACCTCGGACACGGTGGTGGTGCGGCCGTAGCGGGCCAGGTCGAAGCTGCTCTGGGTGCTGCGCGAGATCTGGTTCCCCAGCGCGTCGTAGCGCGGCTGCTCCGTCACCTCGCTGGTGGGGGTCGCGTTGTTGATCTTCGCCCCGTTGCTCTCCGTCCGGCTGTACGTCAGGTACCCCATCGGGG